>DATEWS010000465.1:0-9768 GCA_035257785.1 Pyrinomonadaceae bacterium | reverse complement strand
GTTTTGGCCCTGCCGCTGCTATTTTTCTCATCGATCTCAGTGGTGCTGTTTTATGGGTCGGCAGTCTGGTATCTCGACGAGAAGCGCGCGCCGCGTCTGTTGCACCTGCCGCTCGTGATGGGTCTCGGTATCGGTCTCGCGTTCTCGAACGCGCGCGCGGTGCTCGAAGCGTTGCTGGGTGTGAAGTCGGACTTTGTGCGCACGCCGAAGTATCGTGTCGAAGACACTGCCGACGCGACGTGGAAACGAAAGAAGTACAAACGCAAACGCGGTTGGTTGCCGTTACTCGAGTTGAGTTTTGCGATCTACTTCCTGCTTGCGATTCTCTACTCCGCGCGCCTGCATATGTGGGGAACGATTCCGTTCCTGCTGCTGTTCTTCTTTGGCTTCGGTTACATGGGCGTAATGAGCCTGCTGCAAACTGCCAGCGGTAAGAAGTTGGCCGCATTGTGGCGCCCTCTAAAAACTTAGACGGGATTGACTCCTGTCCCCTAAAAAAGGAAAGACATTATGTTGTGTAGAACCCCCCTACTCATTGCAGTCGTTCTCTCTATTTCTCTAACCGTCCTGGCTCAATCACAGGCAAACACCGGAAATATCGAAGGTCGCGTCACTGATCCCAACGGCGCGTCAGTCACCAACGTCACAGTCACGGCAACGAATCTCGCCACCGGACTGGTGAAGAATGCACAGACCAACGATGAAGGCGTTTATCGAATCGTCTTTCTGCCACCGGGCGCTTACAAGGTCGAGACCAGTGGCGCGCAGGGATTTAACCCTGCATCTTTTACAAACGTAATCGTGACTGTTGGTGGCCAAACCCCGCTCGACATTCAGTTGGCACTTGGCAATACCACAGTCGTAATGGTTGACGTCTCGGCTGAAGGACAAGTTGTGGAAACAACGCGCACCTCGGTCTCGTCAGTCGTCAACGAACGTGCAATTCAGAACCTGCCGGTCAATGGCCGCAACTTTCTTGACTTCGCTACCCTCACGCCGGGTGTTGTTCGCGATCCAACGCGACAAGGCGATCTCGCAGTCGGAGGTCAAAAGGGAACGCTCAACAGCCTTCAGGTGGACGGCGCCGACAACAACAACACTTTCTTCGGGCAATCGTTTGGACGCACTGGAACGCGGCCACCGTATCAGTTTTCGGAAGAATCGGTGCAGGAGTTTCAAGTCAACCAAAACGGGTTTTCGGCTGAGTTTGGTCGCGCCGGCGGCGCCGTGATCAACGTAGTCACCAAATCCGGCACGAACAGTTTTCACGGGAGTGCCTTTGAGTTCTTTCGCGACGAAGCCTTGAACTCCAACACTCCGGTTTTGACGGCGCGTGGCGCTAAACGTCCGAAGTCACAGATCAATCAGTTTGGAGGCACGATTGGTGGTCCAATCAAGAAAGATCGCGCCTTCTTCTTTTTCGCATACGACGGGCAGCGCTCGAATATCCCCAACGTCGTCGACGCTCCCAACTTTTTCGCGCAGCCGCTGAGCATCCAAAACCTGCTGGCGCCGAAAATGGTCACTTACCAGGTCGGGCGCGATCAGGACGTGTACATGGCGAAGTCAGACATCAGGTTGAACGACTCAAACCAGCTCGTGCTGCGGTTCAATCAACAGGACTTCACCGGCAACAATAATGAAAACGGCGGTCCGTTGAGTGTAGAAGAACACTCGGGTAACAGTGTGGCCAAAACCACAACCTTTTCGGGCTCGTGGATCTCAACTGTGACGCCCGTACTGGTCAATGAGTTTCGTTTTCAGTTTGGGCGCGACCGCGAACCAGGCGAGGCGAACAGCGACGTCACCGAAGCGCGCATTCAAACCGGCGGCGGCTTTCTACAGTTGGGAAGAAACAATTTCAGCCCACGCGAAACGACGATTAAACGCGCGCAGTTTATCGACGTAGTCAGCTATACGCGCGGCAAGCACAGCCTGAAGTTCGGAGCGGATCTGAATTTCGATCGCGTCTTTAACTTCTTCCCGGGTCTGTTTAGCGGGCAGTTCACTTTCAACTCGTATGCGCTGTTTGCGTCGAATACGCCGGCGTCGTTTACACAGAATTTCCCCGGTTCCGGAACTACCGGAGGTGAAACCCATCCCGATCTAAATGAGTATGGATTTTTTGTTCAGGATGACTGGCGCGTTAGTCCAAAGCTCACCTTGAACCTGGGACTGCGCTACGACATCCAGGATATGGCTGAACCGACAGTGAACAATCCGAGCGCGGCCCTCGCGGCCGTTGGCTTGAACACGACCACTCCGGTTCGCGATCGTAACAACTTTGGCCCACGCTTTGGCTTCAGTTATGCGTTCGACGATAAAACGGTAATCCGCGGCGGTTACGGCATCTTCTTCGGACGCACGCCGGCAATCATGCTGGGCACAGCGCATTCGCAAAACGGCATACAGGTGACGGGCGTGAGTTTGACCTGCACCACAACCGTTTCGAATCCCTGTCCGACGTATCCGAATATCTTCAGCGCGGCACCGTCGGCGGGCGGTGTGAACCCGAGTCTTTACCTGTTTGCGAAAGACTATGCGCAGCCTTACGTCCAGCAGGGACGTCTCGGCATCGAGCGAGAGTTGTTTGCAAACACTAGTTTGTCAGTCAGCTATCTCTACTTCCGTGGTGTGCACTTGAGCCGCACGCGCGACATCAATCTCGGCACGCCAGTTCCCACCACGGTACTCGATCCTTCGGGTCTGAATTTTATCGTGCTGCGACATCCGACCGCGCGACCGATACCGGGGTTTGCGAGAATCAGCTTGTTTGAGAGCACCGCAGATTCGCGCTACAACGCACTTGCGATGGAGTTGAAGCGACGCTTTACGCGCGGCTTTCAATTCATCGCAGCCTATACGTTCTCAGACACCAGCGACAATCGACCCGACCAGACGATGGTTGTCGTTGGTGCTGACGACGCGAAGGGGCTGCAAAACAATCTCGACATCAGATCCGATTGGGGACGCAGCGATCTCGATATCAGGAATCGTTTCGTGCTCAGTCCGGTTTATGAGATTGGTTTGGTCCAGAAAGACAACGCATTTGCGAAGCACGTGCTGAGTAATTGGACGTTCTCCGGAATCATCACCGTGCAGTCAGGTTTTGCGTATTCGGCGCTGATTGCCGGCGACGCGAATCGCGACGGGAATCCCAGCACCGATCGCGTGCCGGGCACGAAACGTAACGGATTTACCTCGCCAAGAATTTATACTTTCGACACGAGAGTGACGAAGGCGTTCAAGTTTGGCGAGAACTATAGTGTTAGTTTGCTCGCCGAGGCATTCAACCTCTTCAATCGATCAAACATTGCGACAGTGAATACAGGGCGTTACGGAATCGCGAGTTCGTCGGCGCTTGTGTTGACTAACCCGGCGCCCTCGACACCGTTTGGTGGGGCGCGAACATTTCTTGGCGAGCGGCAGATTCAGTTAGGCCTGCGATTTAAGTTCTAAAAACCATCCACAGATTACGCAGATTTTAATCTGTGTAATCTGTGGTTAAGTTCTTTCTAACGATTTGCGATCCCAGTTGGCTAAATCAGCGCCCGCTTCGTAGGTGCTCTGACAAAAGTCCATCAAAGCCGCTTCGGGATCTGCAGCGTTCCGCACGTCGTCATACAGGAATAAAAACTCAGACAAATCCTTGCTGTAGAACGCCTGCTCGGGCTTGATCTTCGCCTCGCTCAGTCCGTCCGGTGCGGGAGCCGTGTAGGAGTAGAACGCGGGTTTTCCCAATGGGCCCTGACCTGGCCACCAGCCGTGACTGATCACTTCGTGTGAATACGCCTCGCGCGTGATCGGATCCGCATCAGGCCGCGGTGGCGCGGGTCGTCCCGAAAATCTCGTCACCGCGAGATCGAAACTACCCCAGAAAAAATGCACCGGGCTGGACTTACCGATAAAACGCGAACGAAACTCCTGCAACACACGTTCGGACGAGCGAAGAACTTGCCAGCACCTCTCTACATAATTGCGATCGTACGATGCATGTTGCTCGTCTTTATCGAAAGGAATCGGATCGGCAATCTCAACCGGCATCTTCCAAATCGATATATCGAGACCGAGTCCGTGCAGCGCCGCCATCGTTTGCTTGTAGAACGTCGCCACTGACTTCGGCTCCAGCGCGATGTTCTCGCTCGCGCCGTCACTGCACTTGATCACGAGAAAGTGATCGACGAAGTCAAACTCCATTTCGAAGAATCTTTCCTCGTACGGCATGGCAGTCGTCGTTAGACCACGCGCTGAAACGTAGAGCGGAACGTTCCACCAGTGATTCACGAGGGGCGTTTGCTCAAGTCGAACTTTGCCGACGATTTGCGTCCACATGTGTAGCGTCGCGCGGGTGTCTTCCCACTTTTCGAGCGGTAGTGCAGGCCATGCTTCACTCATGCGCCAAAGCTTATCGCTGATGACTCAGATTGGCCAGCTTGACACTCTATTTCGCGAGGCCTATAGTTTTTCAGTCATGATGAAGGCTTGCGCATGTTGTCTCTATTGTCAGTGGTGCTGTTATTGCACCGCGACCGAGAGGCCGTATGCAGGCCGGAGTAGCGTTTGAGCTATAACTGACCAGCAGATTTTGACGGCAAACCCGGTCGCACTTCTCGTAGAAGTCGCGACCGGTTTTTCTTTTGGTGTGATCATGCATTTGGACGTTTTAGAAACTTACAGCGCCGGCGTTGAACCCGGCACGGTAGAAGCAAACATCGGACACACGCCGCTTCTGCGACTGCGGTTTCTCGATAACGAGTTGAGCGCAGGCGTTCGGATCTTTGCGAAGGCCGAACATCTGAATCCCGGCGGATCGGTAAAAGATCGCGCGGCGTTGTCGATGATTCTGGAAGGCGAACGCAGCGGCAAACTCAAACCCGGAATGACGATCGTGGACGCAACCAGCGGCAACACCGGCATCGCGTACGCCATGATCGGCGCTTCGCGTGGTTATCGCGTCAAGGTTTGTTTACCGAAAAATGCGAGCCTGCCGCGTAAACGAATCCTTAGTAGTTACGGAGTTGAAATCGTCGAAACCGATCCGATGCTTTTGACTGACGGCGCACAACTCGTCGCGCGTGAGATCTTCGCTGGGGACCCGAACAAATATTTCTATCCCGATCAGTACAACAACGACGCGAACTGGCTGGCCCACTATGAAGCAACTGCGCCCGAGATCTGGGAGCAGACTGACGGTCGAATCACGCATTTCGTGACCGGTCTCGGAACGTCTGGAACGTTCGTCGGTGTGGTGAGACGGTTACGAGAGCTGAATCCGAAGTTGAAGGCCTTTGCCGTCCAACCTGAGTCGCCGTTGCATGGTCTCGAAGGGCTCAAGCACATGGCTTCGGCCGCTGTGCCCGGTATCTATGATGAGACACTTGTCACCAGCACGCTGGAAGTTGCTACCGAAGATGCGTTATTAATGACCAGTAAATTAGCTCGTGAAGAAGGATTACTGGTGGGGCCGAGTTCCGGAGCCAATGTTTTTGCTGCCTGGAAGCTGGGCGCGTCGCTGCGCGAGCCGGCCGTGGTGGTGACGGTGCTCTGCGACGGCGGCGAGCGATATCTCGGTGAGACTTTCCGATGACACAACAAGACATCCGAACAAAACTCGTACACGCCGGTGAGCGACGAGGAGTGCCCGACGCGCAACCTGTTGCAACGCCGATCTACGCCAGTGCGACCTTTACTTACGACACGATGGCGGAGATGGACCGCGTGTTTGGCGGGGAGAAGCAGGGTTTCGTCTACACGCGTTACGGTAATCCGACCACTGCGGCGCTCGAAGAAGCTGTGCGTGCAGTTGAAGAAGGCGCGACTGCGTGCGCTTACGCGACGGGCATGGCGGCCGTTCACGCGGCGCTGCTTGCCTGTGATTTGAAGTCGGGTTCGACTGTGCTCGCGTCGCGTGATGTTTACGGCGCCACGACGAATCTGCTGAACACGATTCTGATCAATTTTGGTGTGAACACTGTTCACGTCGACTTCAGCGACTTGGAAAATGTGCGCGCAAAGGCGCGTGAGCTGCGACCACAGGTGCTCATTGCGGAAACGATCTCGAATCCGTTGCTGAAGGTCTGCGACATCGAAGCGTGTGTGCAGATCGCACATGAGAACGGCGCGCGATTGATAGTCGATAACACTTTTGCGTCGCCGTATCTTTGCCAGCCGTTGAAACTCGGCGCTGACATCGTAGTCCATAGTGCGACCAAGTATTTGAGTGGTCACGCGGACGCGATGGGCGGGCTGGTGGTCTCGCGCGATGAGATGGATGCGGCGGCGCTGTTCAGCGTGATGAAACTGGTTGGCGGTGTGCTTGGCGTTTGGGACGCGCACGAGATTCTGCGCGGCCTGAAGACGCTCGCGCTCAGGATGGAGCGACAGTGTGAGAACGCGAGCAAGCTCGCGAGTTATTTGAAAGAGCACAAAGGCATCGGCCGCGTGCACTACCCGGGCTTGGGAGCACTTGTTTCGATTGAGCTGACCGATAACACGCGTGATGGAGCGTTTCGTTTTATGGACGCGTTGAAGATAGTTGTGCGTTCGTCGAGTCTCGGTGACGTGTTTACGAGTGTGTTGCATCCGGCGACGGCTTCGCATCGCGATTTCCTTCCTTCTCGACGACAGGAGCTGGGGATTGTCGATGGACTCATTCGTATCTCGGTCGGCATCGAGAGCATCGACGACATCATCGCGGACATCGAGCAGGCGCTCTTATGATCAAGATCGCTAACGAGCAGTTGAAGGAGATTCGCGAGCACGGCGTGCGCGATCATCCGTATGAATGCTGTGGGTTGTTGCTTGGTCGTTTCGCGGCGGAAGGAAAGGTCGTCAAAGAGACGTATCCGATCTCAAACGCGCGCGAGGAGAGTGCGAAGCGTAATCGATTTTTGATCACGCCCGAGGAGCTAATGCTTGGTGAGCGTTACGCGCGCGGCCGCGATCTGGAAGTAATTGGTTTTTATCATTCGCATCCGGATTGTCCGGCTGTGCCCTCGCAATACGATCTGGAGCACGCGTGGCCGACTTATTCGTACATCATTGTTTCGACGAGCGCGGACGAAGCGAAGGATCTTTTTTCGTGGGAACAGGAACCGGATCGCTCGAGGTTCAATCAAGAGGAGATAATATTAGCCGCAGATTTTCGCGAATAAACGCGGATTGATTCGCGTTTATTCGCGAAAATCTGCGGCTAGAATCGAGGGTCAATCATGTCAGTTACAATCTCAATCCCAGCGCCGCTTAGACAATTTGCGAGCGGGCAATCGCAAATCACAGTTGAAGCAAAAACCGCGGGCGAGGCGCTCGATCTGCTCACTTCAACACACGCGGCGCTGCGCCGCCACCTGTTCAACGATCAGAACGCGTTGCGCAACTTCGTCAACGTCTATCTCAACGACGAAGACATTCGTCACGCTTCCGGTCCCGACACCCCCGTAAAAGACGGCGACACGATCATGATCGTTCCTTCGATCGCCGGCGGCGCCGTGATCGAATCGGAAGTGGGCCAGACGTTGCCGGAACTCTCCAACGAAGAGATCCTCCGCTACAGCCGTCACCTGATCATGCCGGAAGTCGGCATGCAGGGTCAGCGAAAACTAAAAGCCTCGAGTGTGCTGATGATCGGCACTGGCGGACTCGGCGCGCCCGTGGGAATGTACCTTGCGGCAGCCGGCGTGGGCCGGATCGGCATCGTCGATTTTGACGTCGTCGAAGAATCGAACCTGCAACGTCAGATCATTCACGGCACGAAAGATCTCGGTCGCCGCAAGATCGAATCAGCGCGGGATCGGCTGCGCGACATCAACCCGCACATCGAGATCGAGACTCACGAATCACGTCTCACCAGCGAGAACGCCCTGCGACTGTTTCGCAACTACGACATCATTGTCGATGGCACCGACAACTTTCCCACGCGTTATCTCGTGAACGACGCGTGTGTGTTGACGGGCAAGCCAAACGTCTACGGTTCGATATTCCGGTTCGAGGGTCAGGCGAGTGTTTTCTGGGCAGAGAAGGGCGCGTGTTATCGCTGTCTCTATCCGGAACCGCCGCCACCCGGACTCGTGCCTTCGTGTGCTGAAGGCGGAGTGCTCGGCGTGTTGCCGGGAATCGTCGGCGCGATTCAGGCGAATGAAACGATCAAAATCATTCTCGGCGCGGACGATTTGATGATTAATCGCCTGTTACTCTTCGATGCCTGGACCATGAAGTTTCGGGAGTTCAAGTTGCGCAAGGATCCGAAGTGTCCGGTGTGCGGTGAACAACCGACGATTAAAGCCCTCATC
The DNA here is from genome assembly GCA_035257785.1 of Pyrinomonadaceae bacterium. GTDB lineage: Bacteria > Acidobacteriota > Blastocatellia > Pyrinomonadales > Pyrinomonadaceae > PSRF01. Next base: position 1,480 of record DATEWS010000465.1, on the reverse strand, counting down.
GATTACGAAGAGTTTTGCGGTATGGCGGCGCACCAGGTTCCGCAGCCCGAGACGAAACTCGAAGAGATCTCGGCTACTGAACTCAACGCGCGGCGGCTGCGTGGCGATAAAATGCAGATCATCGATGTGCGCGAGCCGCACGAGTTCGAGATCGCGCGGATTCCCGGGACGAAGTTGATTCCGCTGGGCCACGTCGTGGGTCGCATGAACGAGATCGATCCGGAAGTGGAAACGATCGTTCACTGCAAGGGCGGTGTGCGCAGCGCGAAAGCGATCCAGGCACTTAAACGTGCCGGTTATCAAGGCCGTTTGATAAATCTGAAGGGCGGCATCACGGCGTGGTCGGACGACGTCGACCCGCGCGTTCCCAAGTATTAATCCGCGGATATTCGCGGAAATCCGCGGTTCAATTCGTCACACAGGAAGGGCGACTCACGTCGCCCTTTATTCTTCCTATACCAAACTAAATCTCAAACTCCGCCAGTCGCAGTAACCTACACCTGGAAGGAGAAACCCATGAAAAGAAGAGATTTTATGAGCAACACCGCTTGCTTTGGCGTTGTTGTCGCCACTACACCCCTTAACTCACTTGCCTTCTCGAGCAACAAACTAACACCGCCCGCAAAAGGAAAAATCCCCGTCGCGTTCGCTCTTTCCGAAGGCGCAACGGTGATTGATTTCGCCGGACCGTGGGAAGTATTTCAGGACGTCCATGTCAGCGAACGCGGCAGCACCATGGATGAGCAGATGCCGTTTCAGTTGTACACCGTCTCCGAAAAAACCGAGCCCGTCACCGGCTCCGGCGGACTGAAACTCGTGCCTGACTACACGTTCGATTCGGCGCCACAACCCAAAGTGATCGTCGTGGGCGCGCAGCGAGGATCGAAGGCGCTCCACGCGTGGCTAAACAAAAACGTCGCGTCCACGGATCTGATCATGTCCGTTTGCACGGGCGCATTTCAGCTCGGCCGCGCGGGTCTTCTTTCCGGCAAATCGGCGACTACTCATCACGACTTTTTCGAACAATTTGCGAAGGCGTTTCCGGACGTCACCGTCAAACGTGGACTACGCTTCGTGGAAGAAGAACGTGTCTCGAGCGCCGGTGGTCTAACGTCGGGGATCGATCTCGCGTTGCACGTCGTCGAGCGATATTTCGGTCGCGAGGTAGCGCAGAAGACGGCGACTTACATGGAATATCAGAGCAAAGGGTGGATAGTATGAGTTTGCGAATGCGTTTGTGTTCGGCTCATCTTCGCGACCGCGTGGCAGGCGGCCAATCAGGATACGAGGATTCGCAACATCGACCGAACTCAACTAACTCTCGCCGGCTACGTCTGCCGTCCGTGTCCCTTCGCCTGTGACGAGCACATTTACAACCACCCGGGCGAGTGTCCTGTTTGCGGAATGAGTTTAGTGCCAAAATACAAGCGATCGTAATATCTCTGCGTCCTCTGCGGCCCTCGGCGTCCTCTGCGTTAGA
>DATEWS010000464.1:0-4559 GCA_035257785.1 Pyrinomonadaceae bacterium | reverse complement strand
AAACCCGACGCCGGGCGGAACGACTCCGACGACATTTCCCAGTGACGATCCGATACCAACCACAGGCACGACACGGAAAACTGGTCCACTCGGACTTCCGCTTCCCGAAGAAATCATGCGCCGCCGTCGGGAAGAAGAACGACGTAGACGAGATCCTAATGGCGATCCGACTCAAATGCCGCCCGACCGCCGCAATGATCCGAATTTCCCCGACCAAACATCGCCGTCGTCAACTCGGACGAGTCGCGACGAAGACGACTCAATCAAAGCGATGCTTGACATGGCTTATCTCACGGCCGACGGTTATCTACGAGCGCTAGCGGAAAAATCAGGTGGACGACTGCTGCGTGCTGACACGATAAAATCGTTGCCTGACGCTTTTGCCCAGATCGCAGCTGAACTACGCACGCAATACATGCTCGGCTACTATCCAATCAAGAAAGAACGCGACGAGACGTATCGCAAGATCAAGGTGACAACCACGCGCAAGCACGTCGTGATTCGAGCACGCCCGGGATACTTGGCGACGAATGCAAAATAGCCACAAAAAGGCACAAAACAGGAGCAGGCGCAGTTAGCAGGAGCAGCCTGCTCCTGTCATCTGCACCTGCTGCCCTTTTGTGGCCCCTCTTGCTGTGCGGCTTCACCCGTGCTACAAAAACCTCTCATGCCCAATCGAGCCGAAGCCTGGGAATTGTTGTGTGAATACACAAAGGGCGACAGCCTGCGCAAACACGCTCTCGCTGTCGAAGCCGCGATGCGCGCGTGCTCAAAACGCTACGCCGAAGGCCCTGCTGATGAAGATGAGTGGGGCATGGTCGGACTACTCCACGACTTCGACTATGAAATGTTTCCCACACCCGATCAGCATCCGTTTACGGGCTCAAACATTCTCTGCGGCCGTGGCTATCCGGATCGAATCATTCGCGCGATCCTCGGTCATGCAACTTACACCGGCGTGCCGCGTGATACAGACATGGCGCGAGCGCTCTTCGCCACTGATGAACTCTGCGGGTTTTTGGTCGCCTGTGCACTCGTAAGACCGTCGCGCAGTCTTGACGATATGGAAGTGTCGTCGGTGAAGAAGAAACTGAAGGACAAAGCGTTCGCGCGATCGGTGAATCGCGACGACATCAAACAGGGCGTCGAAGAGTTAGGCGTCGATATCGACGAACACATTCGTTTCGTGATCGATGCGTTGCGACCGGTGCAAAAAGAGATCGGGTTGAATCCGACGAGTGGCTGAACTCACGAGGCGATCTGTGGTCCACTGGGCCGCACCGGGTCACCTCGATCTCTGCGCGTCGTGAGGATCGAAGTCACGACTAAAAGGGAAATCGTCAACAATGTGGCCAGGACCACGGTGAGAAAAGCCTGAAGTCGTCGACGTCGCGCGGTGTGGCGATAGACGAAGATAGAAGCAATGATAATCGTTGCTAAGGGCAACAGGAATACAGACAGGACGAGCAGACCGGGACTTGATAAGGCCTGCCGCGAGAAGACACCCAGCACGAGCGCTATACACGAACCGGCGCCGACGACTGCCGCGAGCAGTGAAGCGATCACCACGAGCTTCAATCGCATTCCGGCGGATTCCTTAGTTTGATGCTGGCGTGCAAAAAGCTCCTCCTTGGTTGGCGGAGAAAGGCGCCGCCAAGGATACCACAGGCACGGACCACAAATGATCACCAGAGACGCGTTGATTTGGCTGTCCCGCAAGGAAGGACTCAAGGACTTTGCGACTAGTTTTGGATTTTTCAAAAAACTGACGACCCGTTTCGTCGCCGGCGACACTATCGACGAAACCATTCCGTACATACGCCAGATCAACTCCGAAAACGCCACCGCTTCGTTCGATCATTTGAACGAATCCGTTGGTAGCGCCGCTGAAGCAGAACAGGAAGTCACTGAATACCTCAACATCCTCGCGAAGATCGACGAAACCAAGATCCGTTCCAACGTCTCCATCAAGCTCACGCAGTTTGGTCTGGGCCTCGATCCGGAGTTGGCTTATCAGAATGCGCGAAAAGTGGTTATAGATGCGCAGCGGCGTGGAAATTTTGTCAGAGTAGATATGGAAGACTCGACTGTCACGCAGGTAACAATCGATATCTTCAAACGACTGCGTGCTGAATTCGGGCTCAACGATGTCGGGATCGTTTTGCAGTCATACTTATACCGGACACTTGCCGATGCGCAGGAACTGATGAAGCTGCCGGCTCGCATTCGTATCTGCAAAGGGGCTTACAACGAGCCGCCGGAAGTGGCCTATCCAGACAAGAAAGACGTTGACGCCAACTACGTGAAAGTGATGCAACTGCTGCTGAGTAGTGGAACGTATCATGGCATCGCGACACACGATCCGAAGATGATCGATGCCACGATCAACTTCGCAACACGCGAGGGAATCGGAAAAGAGAAATACGAGTTTCAAATGCTTTACGGCATACGTCGCGATCTTCAGCACCAACTCGCGCGCGACGGTTTCAACGTCCGAATCTATGTTCCTTACGGAAAACACTGGTATCCTTACTTCATGCGCAGGCTGGCTGAACGTCCTGCGAATATCTGGTTCGTTCTGAAGAATCTCGCGAAGGGCTGAAGTCAAACACAATGAGCGAGTGGCTGTGGGTTCTGTGGTTTATCCTCGGAGCGATCTTGATCGTCGCCGAGATCTTCACAACGGGATTTGTGCTGTTGTGGTTTGGGATCGGCGCGCTCGTCGCCGCGCTTGCCGGGTTCATCGGCATCGACAGTGTGATTATTCAGTTTCTAATCTTCGCGGGGATCTCAATCTCCCTTACTGCCGCTTCACGAACAATTTTCATCAACTACTTTTCGCGCGAGAAATCGGGACAATCATTGCGCAGCGGTGTGGATGCATTGCCGGGGAAGATTGGGACTGTCGTTTCGTCGAGTAAAGGAGCGTTGCAGGAAGGCGCGGTGAAAGTGTTCGGATCGACGTGGACAGCGTATCCTGCGCCCGGTGAACCTCCACTCGAAGCCGGTGAACGCGTTTGTGTTGAGAGTGTCGAAGGCGCGTCGATCTATGTGAAGAGGGTTGGTGGCGAACCCGATTGGCGCCGCGGATTACACGAATGAACGCGGATATTAGTGTGGTTCGGTGTCGGCTTCGTACGTGTCGTCGAGGGTTTTGTCTTCTTCGAGTGGTGGGAGCTCGATCGTGATGCGATCGCTCGCGGGTTCCTGTAAATCATCACCAGAGAAGCGCGCGAGGACGACGGTTATATTATCTTCACCGCCGCGATTGTTCGCTTCTTCAATTAACGCATCACACGCCTTCGCGAGGTCGCCTTTGCTATTGATCACGATGTGCTGAATGTCTTCAGCGCGCAGTTTTCCCGAAAGTCCATCACTACAAAGCAACACCAGATCATCCTGACGCAAACGAATCTTACCGATGACCGGCGTCACTTCACTCTGCGCGCCCAGCGCTTGCAGAATCACGTTGCGAAACATGTGTGTCTCAGCTTCTGACTCACTGATCTGACCAACGTCCACCAGTTGCTGCACGAGCGACTGGTCCTTCGTCGCGAGACGAATCTGGTCCTTGCGAATAACGTAGCCGCGGCTATCGCCGACTTGAACGAAGTCGAGACTGTCGCCCCGAACAGCGGCGCCGGTAAAAGTCGCACCCATGCCGGCGCAACGTGAGTCTTCCTGACTCCTCAGATGAATCGCGGTATTAGCGTAATGAGTCGCGTTCTTCAGACACTCAACGAGGTCGAGCTCCGGATCGCAGTCCGCATCACCTTCGCCAACGAGCATCTGCCGGACCGAGTCAACAGCCATGCGACTCGCAACATCGCCCGCGAGCGCGCCGCCCATGCCGTCCGAGACGACCAGGACGAGTCCTTTATCACCTAAATCAAAATGGGTCAGGTTTTGTGGTGGCGTTGCGCCGTCGGCGCCGGTCCATGTTTGTACGGTTGAGAGATCGAGTACGAGAAAATTATCTTCATTACCACGTCGAACTCGGCCAACATCTGATTTGGCGTATAACTCTACAATCATAAATGGAGAGCTTATTAGGGAGTCTGATTAAAGGCTGAGAACCGGGAGATTGTACCCTTCCCTCGTTTTGCTGTCACCCGTCTATATTTTGTCCAATGCCTGATCTAAATCTGCGATTATGTCATCCGTATCTTCAATCCCAACCGAGATGCGAACGAGACCCTCTGTAATCCCCAGCCGCTGGCGCTTCGCTTCTTCGACCGAAGCGTGAGTCATCGTTGCCGGGTGTGAAATCAGCGTTTCGACACCTCCCAGACTCTCGGCCAACGTGCAGAGCTTAACAGACTCCAGCACAGTTCGCGCAGCCGCCAGCGAGCCCACATCAAACGACACCATACCACCAAAACCATGTTGCTGGCGTCGCGCGAGCGCGTGCTGCGGATGCGATGCCGAACCCGGATAGTAAACCTTCTTAACTTTTGGATGTTCCTCCAAAAATGCGGCGACTGCGCGACCGGTTTTATCGTGTTGCTCCATTCGCAGCGCGAGTGTCTTCGTGCCGCGCAACACGAGCCATGAGTCAA
>DATEWS010000463.1:0-6872 GCA_035257785.1 Pyrinomonadaceae bacterium | reverse complement strand
CAGACATTAACTAAAGCCAAAAAAGCACATCAAGCACATAACGAGTGCCTTTTGTGCTTCTTTGTGGCGATCCTTTGCTATTCCTCGTCGGCTTCAGCTTCGGTTTCCTTAGCTTCCTTAGCCTCTTTGCCTCGGCCGGTCTTCTTCCTTTTCGAGGCCGACGCTTTGGCTCGTTTCTTCTGCGCCTCAGCCGCCTCAACTTCACGAGGATTATCCACCAACTCGATGATGGCCAACTCAGCCGCATCGCCGTCGCGATGGCCCAGTTTCAAGATGCGTGTATAACCACCGGGTCGATCCTTGTATCGCTCTCCGAGGTCGTTAAAAAGTCGCTTCAGAGCCGCTACTCCGGCTGTTCGTTCCGGCCGAAACTGGCCGCGCTTGCCGGTGATTTCACTCATGCTCATGTTGCCCGCGTGAAAGAAACCCGCAGCCTGACGTCGCAGGTGCAGTGCGCGCGCATCGGAGCCTTCATCCGCAAAACTGCGCGCGCGACGCGACAAAGTGATGGCGCGTTCGACAAACGGTCGCAGTTCCTTCGCCTTCGGCAAGGTGGTGACGATGCGCTCTTCGCGCGAGTTAATCAGAGAGGTCGCCAGGTTGCGCAGCATCGAGTGACGATGCTCACTGGTGCGACCAAGTTTTCGATGTGCCTTTAGGTGTCGCATGACTAACTACGCTTCCTCGTCGCCTTCGAAATCCGAAAGATCGGCGCCATCACGGCCGCCAGTTCCCGGAATCGGATTACCCTGCTCGTCAAACTCCATACCGAAGTCGAGACCCATGCCGTTCAGGATCTCTTTGATCTCATTCAGCGATTTCTTGCCGAAGTTCTTCGTGGCCAGCATCTCGCGCTCAGTACGTTGGACCAGGTCGCGAATGGTGCGGATGTCGGCGTTCTTGAGGCAATTATAAGAACGTACTGACAGTTCCAACTCATCAACCGAGCGATCGAGCTGATCGTTGCGCGGCAGCGGCGGACGCTCCATCTTCGCGTAAGCAAAGTCGTCCGTGTCTTCTTCGAAGTTGATGAAGATCGACATGTGGTCCTTGATCAACTTCGCCGCGAGTCCGATTGAGTCTTCCGGTTTCACTGAACCATCGGTCCAAACCTCGATGGTGAGTTTGTCAAACTCCGTGTTCTGACCGAGACGTGCTGCTTCAACGTTGTAATTAACTTTCTTGACTGGCGTGTGGACCGAGTCGATCGGGATGTAACCCAGCGAGAGGTCCTCGTCAAAGTTTCGATCCGCGGAAACGTAACCACGACCGCGCTTCAACCGCATTTCAACTTTCAGCGAACCACCTTCACTGACAGTCGCAATGTGTACTGATGGATCGAGAATCTCGACGTCAGCATCAGCTTCGATATCAGCCGCCGTAACTTCGCCCGCTTCTTCCTTTGAAATTCTGAGCGTCTTCGGCTCGCTGCTGTGCAGCTTAAAAGGTACTTGTTTGAGATTTAGAATAACGTCAGTGGCGTCTTCCACCACGCCCTTGATCGATGAAAACTCATGCTCCACGCCTTCGATCTTGACGGCGGTGATGGCCGCTCCTTCGATTGACGAAAGGAGCGCACGGCGCAGGGAATTACCGACGGTAGTTCCAAACCCTCGTTCGAATGGCTGCGCTGAAAAGCGGCCATAACGTTCCGTCAGCGTCTCTGCGTCTGCCGCCAGCCGGCGCGGCATTTGAAATCCTGTCCAAAGATTATTTTGATCCATAGCCATAGCGTTCAGGTCCTAATAAATGCATCTGGACCAGCGGTGGCGACTGGGTCGCGCCACTGCCGGTCAGGGTTAACTACTTGCTATAAAGTTCGACAATTAGCTGCTCGTTGATTAAGCGATCGATGTCGTCGCGCACGGGCGAGCTGATCACGCGCGCAGTCATCTCGCCGCTATCAGCGGTGATCCATGACGGGCGACCACGACCGGACGCAGTTTGCCAAGCGCCTTCGATATGAGAGTTCTTTCTGCTTGCCTCTCTCACACTGATCGCGTCGCCGGGTTTTACCTGATAAGAGGGAATATCTACTTTGCGACCGTTCACCACGATGTGGCCGTGATTCACCAACTGGCGCGCCTGGCGTCGTGAAGTTGAGAATCCGGCGCGGTAAACCGCATTGTCCAGTCGTCGCTCGAGCAGGAACAGAAGGTTCTCGCCGGTGATTCCTTTCATCCGGGCAGCGCGTTCGAAGTAGTTTCGGAACTGGCCCTCGAGGATGAAGTAGATGCGTTTGACCTTCTGCTTCTCGCGCAACTGTTGACCGTAGCCAACGAGCGCTTTGCCGCGACGCAGCGAGTTACCATGCTGACCGGGCGGTTGCGTACCACGTTTTTCAATCGGGCAAGCGGGTTTGTAACAACGATCGCCCTTCAAAAATAGTTTTGCGCCTTCGCGACGGCAAAGACGACACACAGCATCTCTATACCTAGCCAATTAATTGCCTCCAGTCTAACTTTAGACGGAAAAGTTTACAGGTTGCGCCGCAGCGCTAACCCTTCATCCTTTGGGTTGATAAATCGGATTTAGAATCCGTGTAATCCGCGGCCTAAACTCTACGCCGCTTTGGCGGTCTGCAACCGTTGTGCGGGATCGGCGTCGTATCGCGAATGGTCATCACCCTGATGCCCGCATTTGCGATCGCCCTGATCGCCGACTCACGACCGCCGCCTGGTCCTTTCACACGCACCTCACATTGGTGCATGCCGGCTTCATGCGCTTTCTTCGCAGCTTCATACGCTGCCTGCTGCGCTGCGAACGGAGTTCCCTTGCGCGAACCACGAAAGCCACGCGCACCGGCTGACGACTGCGCGATCAGGTTCCCTTCGAGATCCGTGATCGAGATCATCGTGTTATTGAAAGACGCTGCGATATGCACGATGCCGTTGGGAACGTTCTTCTTCTCTTTCTTACGAAAGACCTTCTTTTTTCCGCCTGCTTTAGCCATAACTTTTCAGTCAAACAATCAAAACTACTTCTTGCCCGGCGCCTTCTTCTTGGCGATGGTGGCGCGACGTGGTCCTTTGCGCGTGCGCGCGTTCGTGTGTGTTCGCTGGCCCCGAACCGGCAGCGCGCGACGATGTCGCAAGCCGCGATAGCAACCGATATCCATCAAACGCTTGATGTCCATCTGAACGCGCTTGCGCAGATCGCCTTCGATTTCACCCTGCACTTCCAGAATGTTACGAATGCGGCTCAACTCGTCTTCACTCAGATCTCGCACGCGCGTGTCGAGGTTGACACCCGCTTCCTTGAGCACAGAATTCGAGCGCGAACGGCCGATGCCGTAAATGTAAGTGAGACCAATCTCGGCTCTCTTGTTGGGCGGTAGATCTACTCCTGCTACACGTGCCATGGTATTTCTCAGCTATCCTTGTCTCTGTTTATGCTTGGGGTTAACACAGATCACACGCACCACGCCTTTGCGATGGATGACCTTGCACTTGTCGCACATCTTCTTCACTGACGCACGGACTTTCATAACTAACCTCGTTAACTATTTATAGCGATATGTAATACGGCCGCGATTGAGATCGTACGGCGAAAGCTCAACTAAAACCCTGTCCCCCGGAAGAATGCGAATAAAATGCTTGCGCATCTTCCCTGATATGTGCGCAAGCACTTGATGCTGGCTGTCTTCCAACTCAACCCGAAACATAGCGTTAGGCAAAGTTTCCAGCACCTTTGCCATGACCTCTATCGCCTCTTCCTTCGCCATATCCTCTCAGATTGGAAGTTTGACGCTGCCGACAAACTGCGAATAATACCATGCGCCTCCCAAATTTGCCAAGCCGCGCCGGGCCTATGAGTTACAGGCGGCGGCCTGAGGCTCCAGTGTGTTGCCGGAGGAGACCAAAGTGAGCACTTCCGGCCCGTCCTCGGTGATGGCAATCGTGTGCTCGGTGTGGGCGCTCGGCTTCCCGTCCATCGTCACAACCGTCCAGCCGTCAGGCAAAACCTTGGTGAAATGAGTGCCCTGGTTGACCATCGGCTCGACTGCGAAGACGTAACCCACCTTGATCTTCGGACCCAGCCCGGGCCGGCCGTAATTCGGAATCTGCGGGTCCTCGTGCATGCGGCGGCCAATCCCGTGGCCAACGTAGTCGCGCACAACCGAGTAGCCATTTGCCTCTGCGTGTTGCTGCACTGCCCACCCGATGTCGCCGAGATGTTTTCCAGCGCGACACTGTTCGATCGCGCGGTCGAGGCATTGTTCGGTAACGCGAATCAGCTTCCGCCGATCTTCAGAGACGTTGCCGACCGGAACCGTCGTCGCTGTGTCGCCGACAAAACCTTCAAGCGTAGCGCCGCAATCGATCGAGAAAATGTCGCCTTCCTTTAAAACGTAATTCGAAGGAAAGCCATGTACGACCTGTTCGTTGACGGAAGCGCAGATCGAATACGGAAACCCGTTGTAACCCTTGAACGTGGGCAAAGCACCGGCGTCGCGAATCATCTTCTCCGCGGCGCGATCGATTTCAAGCGTTGTCACGCCCGGTTTGACGAGCGTGCGCAGGTGCGACAAAACGAGCCCGGCCAGGTGACCGGCTGCGCGCATCTTGTCCAGTTCTCGTTTTGACTTCCCGATGATCATTGCAATCTTACTGTTGCCGCGGATTAACGCGGATGACACAGATCAGAAATAGGCTTTATCCGCGTCCATTCGCGTGCATCTGCGGCAAAACTCTTACGATGTCTTCATATATCGCTTCGGGTTCGCGCGTGCCGTCAACCGTGTGAAGCAACCCCGCTGCCCTATAGTACTCGACTAAAGGTCGCGTTTGCTGTTCGTAGGTCGCGAGCCGGGCGCGCACCGTCTCCGAATTATCGTCCGCGCGCTGGATCAACGTTGCTTCCGGATGAAGATCGCAAACGCTGTCGTGCTGCGGCGGCTTGAAGTAGATATTGTAGATCTCATTGCAAACGGGGCAACTGCGCCGGCCCGTCATGCGCTTCTCGAGCAGTTCCGGCGCGACCTCGATCAGCACCGCGATGATGTCGTTCTGCTGTTCCGCAGCGAGTTGTTCGAGACTGCGTGCCTGCGCGGGCGTGCGTGGAAAGCCGTCGAGGATGTAGCCGTCTTTGCAGTCATCCTGCGCCGTGCGTTCCTTGACCAGTTGAATTGTCAACTCATCGGGAACCAGTTGTCCCCGTTCCATGATGTCCCTGACTTCCTGCGCCAGAGGGGTGTGTGCAGTTTTGAGCGAGCGAAAGATATCCCCGGTAGAGATCTGAGGCAAATGCAACCGTTCTTGAAGCAAGCGCGCCTGCGTGCCCTTTCCGGCACCAGGCGCACCCATCAACACTATTATTTTTGCCATACGGGATTAGCTTCGCCGGCCTCGCAAACGTCCTCCGCCACCCAGGAAACCTTCGTAGTTGCGCATAACCAGTTGCGCCTCGATCTGCGCGACCGTATCCATCGCCACGCCGACGAGAATCAGCAACGACGTGCCGCCAAAGTAGAACTGGTAACCCATGCCGGTCGGAATCCATGAGAGACCGGGAGTGGTACTGATAAAAGCATCGAGCGTCGCGCCAATCAGCGGCAGTCGCGCGACTTGAAATCCACTCAGCATGAACTGCGGAACAAACGCAACGAGTGCGAGGTACACTGCGCCGACTGTCGTCAGACGCGTCATGATCGTATTGAGGTATTCGGCAGTCGCCCGGCCGGGACGAATGCCGGGCATGAAGCCGCCGTGCTTGCGCAGGTTGTCAGCAACTTCTTCGACGTTGAAGACGATCGAAACGTAGAAGAACGTAAAGAAAACGATGAGCGAGAGGAAGATCAACTCGTAATACGGATTGCCTGGATGGAAGAGTTGAAATCCGCGCCAGATCGACGCCCACCACGTGTTTGGATTCGCAGGATCAGGCGGAAACGCGGCGAACACACTCTGCGGCATCGATAAAACCGACGAAGCGAAGATCACCGGGATCACGCCGCCCATATTGATCTTTAAAGGCATCGTGGTCTGTTGTCCGCCAACTACTTGCCGCCCCACGTGACGTTTGGCGTAACTGACCGGAATCTTTCGTCGCGCTGCTTCGACAAAGACGATGAACGCGATGATCAAGATCAACGCGACCAGCATGCCGAATACTCCGAGAATCGCCATCGTGTCGCCGCCGCTTACACGCTCAGAAACCTGCTGCACGCCGCGTGGCAGACCGATCACGATACCCGCGAAAATCAACAGCGAGATTCCGTTGCCGATACCGCGCTCAGTGATCTGTTCGCCGAGCCACATCACGAACATCGTTCCGGTCGTGAGTGTCAGGACCGTGCTGAGACGGAAGCCCCAACCCGGAGCGCCTACGCCGTTAACCTGTAGCCAGTGGGCCACGAACGAAGTCTGAATTGCAGCGAGTGCGACCGTCAGATAGCGAGTCCACTGGTTGATCTTCTGCCGTCCCATCTCGCCTTCTTCCTGCAACTTCTTGAGTTGCGGAGAGACGACAGTCATCAACTGGAGAATGATGGACGCGGTGATGTATGGAGTAACGCCGAGGGCGAAGATCGAAATCGTGCGAAAGTTTCCACCGGAGAACAGATCGAGAACGCCGAGAAGTGTTCCAGCGACGTCGCGCCAAACTTCATCAAGACGTGTCTTGTTAATGCCCGGAGAGCCGATGTGTGCTCCCAGGCGATAGACGGCGAGCAAACCGAGCGTAAAGAAAATGCGCCGGCGTAGATCCGGCACATTGAACATATTGCGAACTGCGGCGAGAAACTTTTCCATTACTGCCCTCCTGGCGTCGATCTCAAATTACGAGATCTCCACCACTGCACCGCCAGCCTGCTCGATCTTCTGCCGAGCGCTCTTTGTAAACCGGTGCGCCGAGACGCGCAACGGCTTCGA
>DATEWS010000462.1:0-6599 GCA_035257785.1 Pyrinomonadaceae bacterium | reverse complement strand
ACGCAGCACTTCGAGCCCATCCATATCGGGCAATTGCAAGTCGCAGATGGCCAAGTGGTGCGCGCCCTGGTCGAACAGTTCAATCGCAGCCGCACCTGTTGCCGCCGTGTCGACCGAATAACCTTCCTCGACGAAATTCTGCCGTAGAGAATCGGCCATCGTTGGTTCGTCGTCTACTACAAGAATCCGCACTTCTTTGTTCTCCACCTTTTTCTCCTCTCTCGAAATCGCTGCGCCTTGAGGCATGATGATGATTACTCCCCTCCAATGAAAATTCTTCAACCAGCAAGCGGAAGCTCAACAGCGAACTTCTTATCTATAAACTTTGCCGTTCCGCCGTGGGCCTCAATGATCCTGGCTGCCAGGGCGAGTTTGATCTCGTCGCTGCCCGAGAATGAACGAAACGGATCGTGGTCCAACTGACGCAACCCGGACCACTCAATCAGAACTTGTCCGGCATTTGCCGGCCTCGCAGTAACCGTCACTTCACCGGCGCCTTCGTCGGTGCGCTTATGCTTTAGTGCGCCGGCGCACAGATACTTAAACGCGTCGCCAAGTTTGAAATGGTCGAAATTGCCCTGAATAATGTCCGAGCTCGATTCCAAAACAACCTCGCCGCCAGTCTCGCTTGAATTGCCGCAGGCACTCTGAAGCAGCCTGTTCACGTCAACTCCGGATTGCTTTTTCAACTCCAGCGGCTGTCCGTAACGCACAATCAGCGACAGGTCTTCAGCCGCACGATTGAGACCATTGATTAACTTCCCAACCGTTTCCTGCTCGTCGCCAGGCCGTTCGCTCTTCTCGATTCGCCGGCGCAGAAACGTGGCATAGAGTTTGAGACCATTAAGCTGATTCTTGAGATCGTGGACTATTTGCATTGAAGCCCGCCCGAGGTCCTGGAGTCGTTCAGTATCTTCTGGCCTCGACATAGCAGTCTTCATCTGGGTGCAAACTCTCTCAGTTCTTAATTAGGGGCCGCAGGGAGGGGGAACCTCACAGGCCATTCGAGTGTACGAATTAAACGCTGGCCTAAGATCCTTTTGTGTTGCGTTTCAATGCGGCATGTTAACAAAAAAGGCGCGCGTATTCTAGTGATACAGTAAAATCAATAACTTGCGAGCACGGGGCAGTAATTTTGAACGCAAATTCGAGTGCAAAGATGACAGAGCAGGCTGAGCCACAAACCGTCTTGCTGGTCGAGGATACCGAAGACAACCGATTCATGATGCGGCGCCTGCTGGAAATGACGGGCTATCGGGTGATTGAAGCGATGAACGGCGAGGAGGCGGTGAAGCTGGCCAAGAAGGAGTCGCCGAACTTGATCCTGATGGACCTTAGCCTGCCGGTGATTGATGGTCTCGCTGCAACGCGTTTGATTCGCAAGCTCCCCGAGTTCAAGTCAACGCCGATCATCGCAGTGTCAGCGCATGACACGTCTGACTTCCAATCCGAGGCGATGGACGCCGGGTGCAATACTTACGTTACTAAGCCGATCGACTTCAACGAGCTCGAACTACTAATAGCGAAACTACTCGACAAATAGACCGCAATTGGTTTTGTGCCTTTTGTGGCTTTTTGTGGCACAATTCTTCTCACTATGGCAGTCCCGGACCGACGGATCGAAGCAAGCGAGTCCAATCGAACTCTCATCATCGTGGTGGCCGTTATTGCTGCTATTGCGATCGCCGGTCTCTTCTACGGCTTGATGCGTTTTGCGGGTGGCGGCCAGAACGCCGCCGCACGATTACAGGGTGCTTTCCGTGCGGGCTCACCACAATTTGAGGCAAATAAGGCGAACATAGTTCTCGACGATCCGGAGGCGACGGAAGCCAAACGTGCGCTGGGCGACATCACGATGACGTTGCAGACGACGGTCCGCAATCTCACCGGAAAGACTCTCAATGGTCTTGAAATACACGCAGCCGTGGTCGACTACGAAGGAAAGCCGGTGAAGGAAAGATTTGTTGTAGTGGTCCCATCGGAACTTCACCCTGAACTGGCGCCGAATAAGACCCTTCAGGTGAACGTCGGGCTTGATGGCATGAGCGACACTGACGCTCGCGCGAATATCAAGATGGAAGTAACGGGGTTTAAGTTTAAAGAGTAGTTTCGGCCACAAAAACGCACAAAAGTCACAAAAATCGTTTCACCTAAGTCGGGTTTTCTTTTGTGACTTTTGTGCCTTTTTGTGGCTAATCCAAAAACAGTTCTTCCAGCGACTGCTTCATCGGCTGAACCGAAACGATCTTTCCACCCGCTTTTCTCAGCGCCGCTAACACATTCTCGATCTCAGTTTCAGAATCGATCTCAATTCTTAGACCACGTGGTGTTGGTGCGATCTCGACTTGCGAGAGATGAGCGCGCAACGAATCTGCATCAGTCCCGGTGGCCATCACTTCCATCCGATTCGGACCTTCATTTTTGCGTCGCAACTCATCCAGATAGCCAACCTGGGCCAACCGCCCCTTTTTCAGGATCGCCACTCGATCACACAACACTTCGATATCGGAAAGAATGTGCGAGCACATGAAAACTGTCTTACCTTCGTCTCGCAGCTCCGCGATCAAATCTCGCACTTCACGACGGCCAACCGGATCGAGTCCACTCATCGGCTCATCCAAAAACACGATCTCCGGATCGTTAACGAGTGACTGGGCCAACCCGACTCGCTGCAACATTCCCTTAGAAAACTTTCTTAACTGAGTATCCCAACGCTTTTCATCGAGCTTCACGCGCGCCAGCAGATCCGCTGCTCGCTTCTTTCTCGCCGCCGTTGGATAGCCAAAGATCTGCGCGCAGTAATCGAGGAACTCGCGCGCGGTTAGATAGTCGTAGAAGTACGGATTCTCCGGCAGGTAACCGATGCGTTGATGCATGCTCACGTCCTGTATGTCGTGACCCAGAATGCGCGCGCTGCCGCCCGTTGGAAACATAAGACGCATCAACAGCTTGAGCGTCGTAGTTTTACCGGCGCCATTCGCGCCGAGAAATCCGAAGATTTGTCCACCGTCGATCGATAACGAAAGTCCATCAAGCGCGCGCACTTTTCGTTTGCGCCAGAAACCGACTTCGTAGTCTTTGGTCAGGTTGTTGATCTCGATAACGGACATAACTATTTAACTGAATCCAGAAGCTCAAGATGTTTACGGGCCATCTCTCTCACTTTCTCGTCATTCGATTCTTCAAACATGCGCGTATAGATCTCGCGCGCCGTGTCGCGACTACCGCCATCAGCGAGCATCTTCGCTTTCATGGCCAACATCCAGGAGGGCACGCCGGGAATTTGCGCGCCGCGGCCGTACGTCTCGCTCGCAGCCTGATAGTTGCCCTGTTGCCAGTAGATATATCCGAGATGCTGGTAGAGTCGCCACGCGTTTGGGTTGGCCGCGATGCCTTTCCGGGTGATGCGAATAGCTTCCTTTACGTCGACTGCCGGCAACACGATCGCGGCGTATTCGTAAGGATCGAGACACTCGGGATCGAGTGTCGTCGCTGTATCGAGCAGCGGCGCGAGTAGCTTGAGGTTGAGTTTACTCAGGTCATCGAGAGAAACAGCTTCAGGTTGACTCAGGACTTTGTTACCGACGTACTGCAACGAACGCATCCAGTACCAGTCGGCAACCAGGCCGTTGAAACCAAGACTGATTCTGCGCGCGGTCTTTCCATTCAGGTAAAGACTCTCGTCAATCGCATTCGGATCAGGTGGTGGTCGCAGCGTGTCTGTCCAACGCACAAGGAGCACCGCACACGTCATGCCGATCATGACTACCAATCCAAGGGCGAAAGTTTTTGTCCGATCGTTGTTCATCTTCACTTGAAGTTGCGGCGACTGAACACGAGTGTCGCCGCCGCGAGAATGACGGTGATGTAGACGAGTGCGTACAGCGCGGCCGCAAACACAAATCCGGCTGCGGGTGCGCGACCGTGAGCAGCGGGCGTGATGAAACTGTAATTCGCCAGGTTCGGTAACAGGTAGTACAGACCTGTAAACAACCACCGCGCACTTGCGCTTCCCATTGAGCCGGCGAGTGCTTTTAAGTCAGCACTGAAGTGGCCGATGACAAAAACCAGAAATGTTAGGAGCGCCGAGAGCGCGGGGGACGAGAACGAGGAAAAGAGCAGGGCAACCGCGGTCAACAGCATTAGCTCGATGTAGATCAAAAGCACTGCCGGCCAGATCGTTGGAATGAGAGGATCCCAGCCGCCGTTTACGTACAAGAGGGCGAGTGAAACTCCAACCGCCATCACGAGGACGTTAACGAGCAGTGTGAGACAGAGTCCCAGATACTTGCCGACCAGAAACTCGCCGCGTCCTACCGGTTTTGAAAAGACCGCATAGATCGTCCGGCGCTCGATCTCTTTGTACACGAGTCCGACACCGACGAAGATCGCGATGAACACACCAAACAGCAACATCGCGCTCAAACCGAGATCGACGATGACCTTGCGTTCCTGACCGCCGGACAACTCACCGATGAAGATGGATGCGGCGGTGAGCAGGAGAACAAAAAGCACGAGGTTGTACAGCACGCGGTCGCGAACCGCCTCGCGAAAAGCGTTGCGGGCAATCGCTGTTATCCGCCAGAGTCGACCCGGTCTGGATTCAGCGCGAGTAGTTGATTGTGTGAGTGATGCGGTGGTTTCCATTCGTTGAGGTTGTTTCACACAAAGGCACAAAGAAGAAGACACCAAGGCACAGCTTTGTGTCTTTGTGTCCTTCCTTTGTGCCTTTGTGTGAAATGATTCATTCGTTCTTTTGCCACTGCGTAACGGCAAAACAGGACGTGAACTTCGTTTGCAGTTTGTTGATTAGTGGCTCGAGTTTCATCAACGGCGGCGCGAAGTACTTTTTGCTGCCCGGCGGAATGCGAAATATCAACGAGTTCAGAACCAGCAGAAAAGCAACGTTCCCCAGGTAGTTCGCTTTCCTCAACGTGAATCGATCACCAAACTCTCTTTGCAGTCGCACGATGTCGATTGCGGCTTCGTTGTCAGAGAAGAAACGATCGAAGCGATACCAAACACGCCTGATCACATCAGGAAACGAACCTGTGTGCGGCTCCATAAAACAGAAATAACCACCGGGTTTCAGCACTCGATGGATTTCGCCAACCGCGGCTTTAACCTCAGGATGAATGTGATGCAGACCGCCGACCACTGCCACACAGTCAAACGAATTATTCGGTAATCCCGAGTCGAGTAACGATCGCTTCACGACTTTCGCCTCGCTCCAGCGTGCCTGAAACTGATCGAGAACCTCGTTTGAGATGTCGAGCCCGGTAACGTTCGCGCCGTGCGCGAGCAGATAACTGGTCGTTTGACCGCTCCCACACATCGCGTCCAGAACTTTCATACCCGACAGGTTCAGCCCTTCAAACATCGGTTCGTAAATGAAACGCCGGCGATACTCAACACTCCATTCGTCGCTGTAGTGTGCTTCGTAGTCGGCCGCGATGTTGTCGTAGTGTTGTTGTTGTTGTCGTTCAGATACACCAAGCTGGGCCTGCCACGTTGATGACGCAGTAGGTGAGTCCAGGACCGGCTTGATCACGGTTTTCTTCTCCATCTGAACGGCATCATCAAGATACCCATAATTATTAAACCGCTCAAACTGGCCGTTGTCGAGAATTTAGTTCTCGCGGGCTCGCGAAAGTCGAGCTCGACTGAGGTGGCGTTTGAGGGTAGTGAGATCAACAACGCGCCGTCTTTGTCGGGGTGAGTTGGCAAAATGCCGGTCTCATTTTTTGCAGTCCAGTGAGGATAATAATAAGTCTTGATGCGTGCTTCGGCTGCGGTTCCGGCAGCGACGGAAAATGTTCGATGCTCCGCCCGCCAGTTTGCGATCGTAACCTCACGGTCAGCAACTTCAACCACGTTCGACATCTCTCGCGGGTTGTATTTAGCTCCAACTGGCAGCCAGTAACTCAAAGCCGGCGTGCCGCGCACGTCCATGACCATACCTTCAAATCGCGTGCGCGAGAAATACTGCGCCTCTCTAACGCTGTGCGAAAACGTAAACGCGACCGATATCAGCATCGTGCCGAAAACAAGCAAGCGTTTGGCGCGGTCCAACTTGATTGCGGCATCCATGACAAACGGCAAAGCTGCTGCCGTCACGAGTGATGCACCCATTGAGAAAACGGCCAGCCAGCGCCACGGAAACTGAACTTCTTGTAAGGGTCGCAACACATACCAGACTGGCCAGCTCAGCGGGAGCGCCATAAACAGCGCAAACGCTGTGAGGATGATGACTGGTCGCACCGTTCGTCTCGACGGAGCAGCGGCGCGGAAGAGAAAGAGTATGACCGGCGCACAAAGCAGCAAGGTCATAAGCGTAAGGATGTTCATCCACCAAACGTTCAGGTTCTCAGGAGACAGGGTAATTAGAAGGAACTCACGACTATATGAGAAAGGTGAACTGTCGCCCTTGCTAATCCAACCGACTTCCGAAACCATTGTGACCCAGTAAATGGCACTCAGGGCCAGTCCCAAAATCGTCCCGCACGAGAGTTTCACCAGTTTCAAAAACTTACCAGGACCTTCCATTCTGACGAGCGCATAAACCAGGAGGGCAAGCGATCCGATAACCGCGAGCGGCA
>DATEWS010000461.1:0-5636 GCA_035257785.1 Pyrinomonadaceae bacterium | reverse complement strand
AGAAGCTATGAATCGCGGCCGCGGGTTGATCGCGGAACACGCGAAGACTGCCGATGTGATCATCACGACCGCGCAAGTGCCGGGCCGGCGCGCACCATTGCTGATCACCAAAGAAGCAGTCGAGGGAATGAAGCGCGGCTCGATCGTCATCGATCTCGCAGGCTCAACCGGCGGCAACTGCGCGTTGAGCCAGGCTGATGTAACTGTCGAACGCGACGGCGTGACGATCCTCGCGCCGACAAACCTGGCCGCGACTGTGCCGGTCCACGCCAGCCAGCTCTACTCGCGCAACGTAACTTCGTTCCTGTCGTTGCTGATCAAAGACGGGCAGTTAGCGATCGACATGAAGGACGACGTAGTTGGACCATCATGCGTCACGCACAATGGCGAAGTTGTGAACCAGCGCGTCGCCGCTGCGCTGCAAGCTCAGCCAGGCTAGGAGCAAACCGATGTCATCAGAAACCTTAATATCCGCGCTTTACGTCTTCGCGCTCGCGGCGTTTCTGGGTTACCAGGTGATCTCGCGCGTGCCGCCGCTACTGCACACGCCGTTGATGTCGGCAACGAATGCGATCTCGGGAATCTCTTTAGTCGGTTCAATCGTCACCGCGGGCGCGCGATATAACACCGTCAGCACGATCCTCGGTTTCATCGCAGTGGTTTGCTCTACTACAAACGTCGTCGGTGGTTTCGTGATCACCGATCGCATGTTGAAGATGTTCCGCCGGAAAGAACTGGTCAAGAAGGACTAGAGCCGCGGATTTCACGAATAAACACGGATCAGATTCCGTTCATGCGAACCTACTTCATCGAATTCAGTTACCTGCTCGCTTCAATCTCCTTCATTCTCGGATTGAAGGGCATGAGCCACCCTGAAACCGCAAAACGGGGCATGCATCTCGCCGAGTTTGGCATGCTGATGGCCATCATCGGCACGTTGATGCACCTCGAGATCGTCACTTACACGTGGATCATCGCAGGGCTCGCGATCGGTTCTGTCGTGGGACTCGCGATGGGCGTTTGGGTGCCGATGACTGCGATGCCGCAACGAACAGCGCTCTCACACGCGTTCGGCGCTTTCGCCGCAGCGCTCGTAGGTATCTCCGAATTCTACAGAGAAGGCGGCCATCTCCAGAACAGGTTCATGATGGGCGCACTCGGCTTCGAAGTGATGCTGGGCGCACTCACAACGACAGGCAGTTTACTCGCGTTCGCAAAACTCCAGGGCATGGTTCGCGGCACGCCGATGACTTACAAGGGCCAGAATGTTTTCAACATGGCCCTGCTTGCGGTGACTGTCGGCATCTTCGTTTATCTCATCGTGATACCCGGCTCGATGCCGTTGTTCTTCACCATGGTCGGACTGGCGTTCATCTTTGGACTGTTGCTGGTAATGCCGATCGGCTCGGCAGACATGCCAGTCGTGATGTCACTCCTGAACTCGTACGCCGGTCTTGCTTCCGCGGCAACAGGGTTCGTGTTGTCAAACAAAGTGCTGATCATCGCGGGCACGCTCGACGGCTTCTCGGGTTTCATACTTTCGATACTGATGTGCCGCGCGATGAATCGCTCGATGACGAACGTCCTGTTTGGCGCGTTCGGAAGCGCAGCAACAGCCACGGCCGGAGGCGAGCAAGAAGGATCGATGCGCGAAGTCGGTCTCGACGACATTGCCACACAACTCGCCTACGCGAACAAAGTCGTGTTCGTGCCTGGTTATGGACTTGCGACTGCACAGGCGCAACACGCCGTGCGCGAACTCGCAGACGTGCTCGAAAAACGCGGCGTCACAGTTAAATATGGAATTCATCCGGTTGCGGGTCGCATGCCGGGACACATGAACGTGTTGCTCGCGGAAGCGAACGTTCCTTACTCATCGTTGTATGAACTCGAGCAGATCAATCCGGAGTTTCCGTCTACAGACGTCTCGGTCGTGATCGGCGCCAACGACGTCGTGAATCCCGATGCACGCGACAATCCCACCAGTCCAATCGCAGGCATGCCGATTCTTGAAGTGGACCGCTCGAAATCAGTCGTGGTTTTGAAGCGCGGCCAGGGCAAAGGCTTCTCGGGTCTCGAGAACCCGTTGTTCTTCAAACCCGTGACCGGCATGCTCTACGGCGATGCGAAAGACACACTGACGCGTTTGGTGCAAGCGGTACAACACGCGTAATCTTAATCCGCGGATTGACGCCGATGCACGCGGATCTGATCCGCGGTTATCGGCGTTTATCTGCGGCACAAATCGTTCTTACTGGAGAAATCATGCGAAGATTTTTTACCGCCCTGGTGTTGGCGAGTCTGCTCGTCACCACGTTTCCTGCGACTTACTCGCAACGCGCGTCAGACAAATCGAAAAAGGCTGCCGCTTCCGTTACGACTCAACGCGCCATCGACACGATTGCAGCGAACCAACTCAGAAACTATCTGACGTTCATTGCGTCGGACGAAATGGAAGGACGCGACACACCTTCGCGCGGTCTTGATACGACTGCAAAGTTTCTCGCGATGAACCTCGCGAGCTGGGGTTTTAAACCTGCGGGCGACGATGGCAGTTTTTTTCAACACATCGAACTGCGTCGCGATCGCACTGATACTGGTCAAACAAAAGTCGAATTAAACGGACGTGCGTTGACGGCCGGAGCAGACTTCCTGCCCGCCGGTGGTTCGGGCAATGTGAGCGGCCAGCTCGTATTCGCCGGCAACGGTTGGCTCATCAAATCGAAAGAGATCGATGCGTACAAGGGCGTTGACCCCGCTGGAAAAATCGCGGTCATCGTCGGAACACCAAATACTTTCCCGCGCGGCATCACGCGCGCTGATTACGGAAAGCAGGGCGAAGATTACATGAGCCCAATCGAGTACGCGCGGAGTAAAGGCGTGGTGGGTCTGATTTACATTCCCGACTTTCAGTATCTCGCAAACTGGCAGCGCATCCGCCAACGCATCATGGAGCGTGGCTCGACTGTCGTGGCGAAGTTTCAAACGCAGGCGGCTCCGTCACTGCCTTCGATCGTGATCTCGCCTGAGACAGCACAGGCGCTCTTTGCCGGCGAATCACAAACTGCGGCGGGTATCTTCAATGCTTCTTATGGAAACAGTTTGCCCAGTGCGTTTGCGATGCGGGACACGAAGAAAGTGTCGATGAACGTTGCGAGTAACAGTGAAGCAGTTCCAACCCAAAACGTCGTCGCAGTTTGGGAAGGCAGCGATCCGGTTTTGAAAGCTGAATACGTTGCGCTCGGCGCGCACTACGATCACGTCGGCAATGGCTGTCCGCCAGTCGGTAACGACACGATCTGCAACGGCGCCGATGACGACGGATCAGGCACGACTGCGCTGCTCGGAATGGCGGAAGCGCTGGCGAAAGCGCCGACACGACCTAAACGTTCGGTGTTGTTCGTTTGGCATTGCGGCGAGGAGAAAGGGCTATGGGGTTCGCGTTACTTTACTGAGTACCCGACAGTGCCCCTGAATCAAATCGTGGCGCAAATCAATATCGACATGATTGGTCGCAGTAAGAAAGACGGCGATACGAATCCGCGCAACGCGGAACTGACCGGGCCGGATGCGGTTTACGTGATCGGTTCGACGATGATGAGCACCGAGCTTGGCGAACTCGTCAACGCGGTGAACAAATCGTTTCTGAACATCACGTTTGACACGCGTTACGACGATCCGAAAGATCCCAATCGCTTCTTTTTTCGCAGCGATCATTACAACTACGCGCGCAAGGGAATTCCGATAATCTTCTTCTTCGACGGAGTTCACGAAGACTATCATCGTGCGGGCGACAGTCCTGACAAGATTGATTATCAGAAGATGGAGAAGGTCACGCGCACGGTGTACATGACGGTGTGGGAGATCGCGAACCGGCCAACGAGACTGAAAGTTGACAAGCCGCTGCCCGCGCAGATCACCGCCACGGATTCTCGCGAATAACTCACAAACAGTAACCAGAACAAGTCAGGAAGACTTGTTCTAGCTAAGTTGACTTGTTCTAGCTTAGGTCCCGCTTTCTTTCAGCGATTAACTTTCGATAGGCTTCGGCGCGTGAGATTCCCAACTCACGCGCCGCTTTCTTTAGGGCGGCGCGCTGGTCCATGCCGTCCTGTTCGAACTGATCGACTAACGCAGCGATTGTTAACTGTGGTTTGGCGGCGGCGATTACGTTGCGATCGATCAGCACTACGATCTCGCCGCGCGGTTCTTCATGTTCATAGTGATCGCTGAGCTCACTTAAACGGCCGCGTCGAATCTCTTCGTGAACTTTTGTCAGCTCCCGCGCGACGACAGCATCGCGCTCGCCTAGAATCTCGTAAGCGTCTTTGAGTGTAGCGGCCAGACGATGTGGCGCCTCGTAAAGAATTAACGTACCGGGCACTGATTGCAACTCACTCAAGCGCGCACGTCGTGCATTCGCACGCGGTGGTAAAAATCCTGCGAAGAAAAATTCATCAGTCGGGAGTCCCGCTGCAATCAACGCCGAGATGAGCGCACTTGGACCAGGCACCGGCACGACCGGCACTTCGTTCTCGATCGCCGCGCGCACCAAACGAAAACCCGGATCGCTGATCGCTGGAGTGCCGGCGTCGGAAACAACTGCAATGCTGCTTCCCTCCTTTAGTTGGTCGATGAGCTGCGCTGCGCGTTGTTGTTCGTTGTGTTCGTGGTAACTGATGGTTTTCGTCGCGATACTGTAATGACTGAGCAGCTTGTGTGTGTGTCGCGTATCTTCGCAGGCGATCAGATCAACGTCGCGTAACACTTGTAACGCGCGATGCGTGATGTCTGAGAGATTGCCGATGGGAGTCGCGACCAGATACAGGGTGCCGGGCATGGCTATCAGTATAAAACAAGGGGCAGTAAGCAGGAGCAGGATCAACTTGCCCCTGCATGCTGCTTCTGCTCCTAAAGATAAAGGCCCCGGCATTGGAGCCGAGGCCTTTGGCGGGTAAAACCAGCAGGTCAACTAGCGGAAAGTCAGGTGCGGGCGATTACTGAGGGAATGGAATTCGTCTCCACCAATCGTTGTTGTTGCGATCGTTGCGACGCCAGTCGTCGTTACGACGATAGTCATCGTTGCGGCGATAGTCGTCATCGCGGCCGTAACCACCGTTGTATCTGAAACCGTAGACGTTGCTGATGTAACGCAGCTCCTGTTGGATCTGCGACCACTCTGAAGAAAGCCTGCTGTCATACCAGCGTGGACGTGCAACACGGTCCACCTGTTGAGCTTCCTGCAACACGCGTCGCGCTTCATCGGAACTACGATTCAAGTCGCGGCCATTGCCAACTCTCGATTTCAAATCACCCACCGCATCGCGGAACTGATGGACTTCGTTATTGATCTGATCTTCGCGGCGTGAGCCGTTCGCTCTGCTGCGATCGAGCGCACGATCCATGTCGCGCTCAAAGTCTTTGGCTAAACTATCGAGACGGTGGACGGAATCGCGCAGACCGCGATCGTCGTAGCGTCCGTAACCACGATTATCGGGATAACGCTGGGAATCGCGTCCCCACTGGGCGTTCGCAGCGACGGGCAAAGCAAGCGCCAGAATACCCGCTGCGAGAATTGAAAACTTCAGTGTGCGTCGGTTCGTCATTTCTGTAATTCTCCTCAGTATCACTTCGGG
>DATEWS010000460.1:0-6305 GCA_035257785.1 Pyrinomonadaceae bacterium | reverse complement strand
GACGTCTGCGAGAATCGCGTTGCGGTTTTCACTCGCTGCATTTCTCGCGGCGTTGCTCGCGTTTCGTCCGCGACGCGGAGCGCGCAACCCTTACGTTGCGCAAACGGAGATTCTAATGGCAGTGGTGGCGGGGGCGATGATGATGGTGGTGGGAGACAGTGCGGCGCGTGCCTTCGGAATATTTGCTGCTGCTTCACTCGTCCGTTTCCGCACGAACATTCGCGACCCGAAGGAGATCACGGTGTTGCTGGTCTGTCTCGGAGTGGGTCTCGCTGCGGGCGTCGGGCGTTGGGATATGGCAGTTATCCTGACGTTATTCGTGCTCATCGCGTTATCGGTTCTGGAGTACTTCGAACGGTTCCAGGTCTTTCGCTCGATGGAAGTTAGCGTGGCGACGCGAAGCGTGGATCGAACCGATGAGATACTTAAAAAACTCTTCAAGCGTTATGGATTTGAATATGAATTGCGCGAGCTCAATCGTGAAGATCCGGACGAACCGATGGGCAAGATTGTTTACCTCGTGAACCTCGACCCGGTGGTGAGCACGAGTGAGTTGAGCGAAGAGATACTTTCCGGCGATCGCGACAACGTCGACAGCGTTGAGTGGGATCAGAAGGAGAGCAAGACCTACATTTATCGCTAGTCAATTGATTGAACGACTCCGATGCAATAGACTCGAATCACGCAAAAGTTGTCGGAGGGGCGGATGACGGGTCGCAGAATAGTGGTCGGAGACATTCACGGTTGTTACGACGAGTTGATCGAGTTGCTCGAAAAGATTGGCGTCGACGATGACGATCGGATTTTTTCAGTGGGAGATTTGATCACCAAGGGTCCGAAGAGCAAGGAAGTGCTGGAGTTGTTCATGACCGATGCGCGTTTCAGCACCGTGATTGGTAATCACGACCTCGCACTGCGTCGCAAGTGGAACGGTGAGGACATTGAGTTAAAGTCGGCGCAAAAAGAGGCGCATAAAGAGTTGCGCGACGCCAAAGACGCATATGCGACTTTCTTCAACCGCATGCCGTTCACGATCGATCTCGATACGCATTTGATCGTTCATGCGGGTCTGCGTCCCAACGTTGAGCTCTATTCACAAACTACCGGCGACATGACGCGTTTGCGAACCCTCGGCGCTGATCGTGAGAGCGACGAAGGCACGCCCTGGTATCACGTCTATCACGGTGACAAGATCGTGTTGTTTGGTCACTGGCCCGCCCCCGAACCACGCCGCGGCAGAAAAGCGATCGGCCTCGATACCGGTTGCGTCTACGGCTACAACCTCACGGCCTACATTATCGACGACGACGAATTCGTCAACGTAAAGGCGAAACGCGCGTACGACAACTCTTGATTTCTTATTAGCCACAAAAAGGCACACGAGGCACAAAATGATTTACCAGCTAAAACATTTTGTGCCTCGTGTGCCTTTTTGTGGCTAACTCGATCATCTGTACGGAAGTGATCAGATTTTTCTGCTATTTAGTGCCTCTAAACTGGTCCACCTTCGGCATTTATGAATAGTTAGCAAACAATTAAGAATACGTTAAAGACCCTCCTTTTTACCCTCCTCTATAGTCCCACCCGCAAGTCAAGCCCAGGTTGAAGGAGTCCCGACAATGCCCAGAGTAAAGACTACCGCGCTACTTTGTTCCATCCTCCTCCCTATCTCAATCTTATTAAACCAACTTGGATGGACCAACTTTGCTCAAGTGGCCCATGCCGAGGGTCAGGACAGACCTTCTCAATCCCAACGAGCAGATAATCTTTCCGTACTCTTGAAAGCTGCTAACCGGCAACCCGAGGAAAGAATAGTTGTCATTGTTACGCTCAATGGTCCTATCAGTGGCCGCCTGAATGCTTTTCTGGCCCAAAACGAAATTCACCGGCGCAAAGAAATGAAAAGCCTTGGCAGTTTCTCGGTGAGTTTGCCTTTCAGAATGGTTTCCGAACTGACCTCTTTCCCGGAAATCTCTCAGGTTTCGTCGAACGAAGCCGTACACACTCTGGGACACGTTACGCGTACGACCGGAACAGAGGCGGGACAATCCGCGGCGACTGCCGCAGGACGCGGCGTGATCAACGGCGCCGGGATCGGTCTTGCAATTTTGGATTCGGGTATCGACGTCAATCACAAACAATTCGAGGCTGCGGGGGGCGGATCTCGAATTATCGCAAGTGTTGATCTTACTGGAGAGAATCGTACCGACGATCCTTTCGGACACGGTACATTTGTGGCGGCGGCAGCGGCGGGCGGATCAGGAGCCGGCACATCTTATACAGGGATCGCACCCGGCGTTTCGTTGCTTAACGTTCGCGTCCTGGATAGCGAAGGTGTGGGAACGATCGAGAGTGTTCTGGCCGGACTCGACTGGGTGGCACAACACGCTCGCCAGTACAACATGCGGATCGTCAACATGAGTATTGGCACGCGGGCCATCGATTCGTACAAGTATGACACCCTGTGTCGTGCAGTCCGCGGGCTCGTGAACTCCGGCATTCTGGTTTTTGCGGCTGCCGGAAATGAGGGAAGGGATGAGTCAGGCCAGAAAATCTACGGCGCCATTCATTCGCCCGGAAATGAACCGTCGGCCTTCACTATCGGCGCGTCGAATAGTTTTCAAACTGACGAGCGCGGCGATGATGCAGTGACCACTTTCAGCTCACGTGGTCCAACCCGCAGTTTTTGGGTGGACACCCTCGGAACAAATCATCACGACAACTTGTTAAAACCTGATCTGGTAGCTCCCGGTAACAAACTGGTGTTTGCCCAAGCCCACAATAATCTTCTCGTGGCGAACAATCCCACCTTGAACGAGTCGCCGGCCGGCACTGACCCGACGATGAAGACGATGCGCATGAGCGGGAGTTCCGTTTCCACTCCAGTTGCAGCGGGCGCTGCTGCCCTGATGTTGCAAGTCAATCCAAAGCTGACGCCAAACATGGTCAAAGCCTTTATGGAATACACCGCGCAGACGTTGAACGGGTTCGGAGTTTTGGAGCAGGGCGCGGGTCAATTGAATATCGAAGGCGCTATCAAGTTGACGCTGAAGGTGCGACAGGATCTTTCCTCACCAGCCCAGGTCGGTATGTCGTTGTTGACCGGCTCAGTCACGCCCGCATCGTCTTTTTGCAGCAGCAATTTTGACTGGAGCGGAACCATGATCCGTAAATTCAACACCATGTCAGGAAGCGGATTGATCAATCGCTTTCAGGGACCGTATTTCAGTGGCGAACTGCTCGGCGACGGTTTCCTGATGGCTGATGGACTAATCATTAACAGGGGGTTCGTCACGGTCGGAGGACAGCCGGTGTTGAATGGCGATGTCCTTTGGAGCAACAACGGATTTGTTGTGGATGGTGTGACAGTTTCAAATGACGTCCTCATGACGGACGCCGTTGATATGTCCACCCAATTTCTAACTTTAGCCGGCGACGTCCTCGCGGACCCGGTACTCCGGGGAGCCCGCAGTGTTCAATCGACTCAGACGTACGACGGGCTATTGTTGCCTGCAAACATTTTGCTGTCCACCGGGGGAACAATATCAACTGGCGCCTCAATCAACTCCAGCCAGTTGATTGGTGATGGAATCTTGATGGGAGAGGGAGAACTCAATGCAAACGATGTAGTTATCTCAGATTCAGTAATGGTCTCCGATGGAATCATTTTTGGTGACGGCATCATATTCGGTGACGGAATCATTTTCGGCGACGGAATTATCTTCGGCGACGGGATCATCTTTGGTGATGGAATCATTTTTGGTGACGAAATCGTCTTCGCCGATGGAATTATCTGGGGTGATTGATCCTGCTGAGATTTACTAAGTCTAAAATCGCGAACCTCAATAGGAGCGTTATGACGAAAATCGGAAAATACTGTAGAGCTTACCCGTTAGATCGACTTCGTCAGTTTCCCGGCTGGAACGAGAAGGCGGAGAACGCGAGGAAGATCAGAACCGAAGTCGACGGTGAGACTGTGGAAAAACCCAGGCCATTAACCGATGCGGATTACCTGTACGTGCAAAGGAATTTCACCGTAACTGACGGCATCTTTATAGATGAGAACATCATCTTTGACGAGGTCACTGACGCCTGGAAAGAGTTCTGCAAGAACGTTCTCGGATTTGGCGAGGCGCGCCGCGGAGACGATCAATCAGAGGCTTAACGATCTTAATCGATGCAGCCGCAAAGGTTCTGACCGGGTTCACATGGTCCAACTTCCGCAGCTGCTTAGTAAACGGTTTAATTCTGCGAGACATCGGGCGGATCGCAGAATTTACCATATCTTTTTCAGCATCTTTTCATTTGCTTCCGCGAAACCTTCACCGTATTATCAGCATCAACCTGCTGAGGGTCATCTCGCATGAGAGTGCTGACAACCCAGAACTGATCTTTCAACCACCTGCCGCCTGGTCAATGCCGTCTTTTTATGTCACGAAACGTTGAGTTAAAGGTCTATGAGTTCAACGGATTCCGTCTGGAGGCGGCGCAACGACGACTCCTGTATGACGGCCAGCCTGTCCCGCTTAAGCCAAAAATCTTAGATCTCTTACTCTTCCTCGTAGAGATGCGCGGTCAACTTGTAGTGAAGGAAGATTTGATGAGAGAGATCTGGCCGGACGCGATTGTTGAAGAGAACAACATCACCGTCAGCATGTCCATTCTGCGCAAGACGCTGGGTGACCATGATGAACGCCAGTTTATCGAAACTGTACCGCGACGCGGGTATCGCTTCTTCGCCGAAGTGACCGAGGTTTCTGCGAATCAAACAGCAACGGTTGAACTTGGCCGGCGAGACGCTGAAACATCGTTACACAAAGATCCGATCGATTCTCTTGCGGTCATACCGATGCAGAGTTCCGGCAGTGATCCGAATGTCGAATACCTCTCGGAGGGTATTACCGAAAGCATCATCAATATGCTTTCGAGAATCCCCAGGCTGCGTGTTCTGGCATGTAGCACAGTGCTTCGTTTCAAGGGCACGGACGTCGATCCTCAGGCAGTTGGTCTCCAGCTCAAAGTGCGAGCGGTGATGATGATTCGAGTCATTCGACTCGAAGGGAAACTAATTATCAGGAGTGAGCTGGTTAAGGTTGCCGATGGCTCGCAACTCTGGGGTGAGCAATACAATCGCAGTCCTGCGGATCTTCTCGAGATTCAGGACGAGATTGCGAAAGCCATTTGGGAAAGTCTGAAATTTAAGCTTACGAGTCAGGATCAGAAACGTCTCGCCAAACAACCGACAGACAATATCGAGGCTTACAATCTCTATCTCAGGGGCCGCTATTTTTGGAACAAGTACAACAAGGAATGGGTGTTGAAGGCCATCGAGGCTTTCAAGCACGCAATCGCGATTGACAACAACTACGCGCTGGCTTACTGCGGGATGGCTGATGCCTACTTCAGGCTGTCGAATCTTCACTTTATGCCGCGTGAAGTCCTGCCCAAAGCCAAAGAGGCCGCGATGAGGGCGGTGGAGATCGACGACAATCTCGCAGAGGCTCATTCATCGCTGGCGCTCGTGAGCGTGTACTACGATCACGATTGGAGCCGCGCTGAAAAAGAGTTTAGAAGAGCGCTCGAGTTGGATCCATATCTCATCTCGGCGCATCAGCGATACGGATCGTACCTCACGTTCATGGGTCGCTTCGAGGAGTCTATCAGGCATTATGAGACTGCTCTCGAACTCGATCCGTTCTCGCTGCAGATCAACATGAATCTCGCTACGACTTACTATCTGCGGGGTGAGTACGACCGAGCCGTCAACCATCTGATTAAGACGATCGAGCTGGAACCCAGTTACATGCCGACGCATTTCGTTTTGGGTTGTGTCTATATCCAGCAGAAGCGTTTAGCTGAAGCAATTGCGGAGTTTCAGCTGATCTATAAACTGGATGCTGAGGCGTATCTTGCCCTCGGTTTCATGGGTTATGCGCATGCGCTGGGCGGCCAGCGTGCGGAAGCCGAGACTCTTCTGTTTGTGTTGCAGGATATCTCACAGCGCAAATATGTCTCGCCGTATAGCATGCTCGTAATACACCTCGCGCTTGGACCGGAAGAACGCGTGTTTGAAATACTCGAACAGCTTTACGACGAGCGCAACGACTGGTTGGTTTGGCTCAAGGTCAGCCCCGAGCTCAAAGGTTTACGCAACGACGCGAGGTTCAAAGAGTTAATGAGACGCGTCGGCTTCCCCGAATAACTCTTTTCCTCAGCTTCTGTCTCGAGAGTCGGATTTCATTCTGCTGGCTATCATATTGCGCGCCTTCGGCGCTATACGTCCTCCATCCAACTTTTCGGCCTCT
>DATEWS010000459.1:0-3679 GCA_035257785.1 Pyrinomonadaceae bacterium | reverse complement strand
GCTTTCGAGCCCGTCGAGAGAAACGCTGTGACTGAAGTCGGCGCCCCCTCGTAAACATCAGGCGCCCACATGTGAAACGGCACTGCCGCGACTTTGAAGAAGAGTCCCGCGCCGAGTGCGATCATGCCGAACAATAGCAGCGGTCTGAGATTGGCGAGTTCTCCGGATGAAGCCGCTGCGGTCTTGATGTCGGGCACGAGTTTGGCAATAGTGGTTCCAATCTCGCCGATGTTCGTGGACCCGGCGATGCCGTAGATCAACGACATCCCGTACAGCAGAATGCCGGATGAAAACGCGCCGAGTAAAAAGTACTTCATCGCGGCTTCGTTCGACTTCTTCTCGCGTTTCGTAAACGCCACCAGCACGTAGAAGGTCAGCGCCATCAGTTCGAGACTGATGTACAGCGAGATCAGATCGTAGCCGCAGGCAATAAACATCATGCCGACGGTGGCGAAAAGAATCAGCGAGTAATACTCGCCGTGTTGTTCACCCTCGATATCGAGAAAGCGCGTCGAGACTCCGATCGCGAGCGCAGCAGAGATCAGAAAGATTGCTTTAAATAGGAGAGCAAAGCCGTCGATGCGCACCATGCCGTAAAAGGCATCTTCCGGCAATATGCCGGCTAGACCGCGCCACTGCACTGCGAGTGAAGCAAAAGCGAGCGCGACGCCGGCGAGCGAGAAATAAGCAGTGAGCTTGCTCTTGCGATAAGGCAGTATGACTTCCATGACCAGCGCCACACACGCGCACACAGTCAGGATCAACTCGGGCGCAATCAACTGTAGATCGCCGGCGCTAATAATTGACGTGGTGTTTGCCTGCAAAAGAAACATTGGTTGGTTTTTCTTTGTGCCTTATGTGCCTTTTTGTGGCTACCTTTCCGCTCTCCCGGGCTGTGCCGGCGCAGTAGTTCCCGGAATCACGTAATCAGGTCGCACCTGTTTCACAACCACATTCACCGGTTTCTGTATGTACTCGAGAAACGGTTTGGGATAGACGCCAATCCACAACGCGAGAATCATCAACGGCGCCATGTAAGCCCACTCGCGCGGCTTCAGATCCCGCAAACTCTCATTCTTCGGATTGTCTATGTTTCCGAAAAACATTCGCTGATACAACCACAGGAAGTAACCCGCATTGAGAATGATTCCGAGCGCGGCCCACGCACTCCAGTACGGATTCGCTTCAAACGCACCGCGCAGCGCGAGGAATTCCGAGATAAACACCGCCAGTAATGGCAACCCGATCGCAGTCATTACCATGCCGAGAAAGATCGCTGCATAACCAGGCATCACATGCGACAATCCGCCAAACTCCGCGACGTTGCGCGTGTGTCGTCGTTCGTAAATTATCCCTACGAGCAGAAACAGCGCGCCCGAGTAAATGCCGTGATTGACCATCTGCATCACGCCGCCGTTCACCCCATTTGGATTGAGCGCGAAGAGACCAAGCATCACCATGCCCATCGACGACACCGACGAATAAGCGACGAGCTTCTTCACGTCGCCGTCTCGTTTGACGACGAAATACATCGCGGCGAGCGCGCCGTAAATGATGCTGACGATCGCCAGAAACACGATGACGCTGCGCACCCCAAACGATCCGAAGTAACTCTGATCGCGCGAAGCCCAGGGAAACATCGGCAAGTTGAATCGATAGAATCCGTAAGTTCCGAGTTTCAGCAGGATGCCCGCAAGGATCACTGAACCCGCTGTGGGCGCTTCGACGTGAGCGTCAGGCAGCCAGGTGTGAAACGGAAACATCGGCACTTTGATCGCGAAGCCGAGTGCGAACGCGGCGAACAGAAGCACTTGCAACGTGCCGGGCGGTAAGAAAGTCCCCATCGCCTGCATGTAGACGATGTTGAAAGTGCCTGTGCCGTTGCTGATAGCAGTTTGCCACGTGCCCCACACAAGCTGACCGGCATAGTTATTTCCTGCGAGAGTATTGACTGCCGACTGCGTGATCTGTCCAGTCAAAGCCGTGTCCTGCGTCAGGAAGTACATCTTCAAAACGCCGAGCAGCATCACGACAGAGCCGACGAGCGTATACAGGAAGAACTTGATCGCAGCGTAGAGACGATTTTCCCCGCCCCAGATTCCGATCAGGAAGTACATCGGCACGAGCGAGACTTCGAAGAACAGGTAAAACAGAAATAGATCCATCGAAGCAAACACGCCGATCACGGCGGTCTGCAACAGCAACAAGAGTACGTAATATTCTTTTTCTCGTTTTTGAATGTACTCCCACGAAGACAACGCCGCGATCGCGCCGAGCAATGTCGTCAAAACGATCAGCAACACGGCCACACCGTCAACGCCCATTTGATAACGCGCGCCGATGATCGGTATCCACTGGTGATCTTCGAGAAACTGCATTCCACCGACGCCGCGGTTGTAATTCAATAACCAGAGCGAGAGAACGAAGTCGAGCGCAAACCACGCAGTTGCAAATCTCTTGATCAGGCTCGACTGGTCCTTCTTCATGAGTGCGAGAATGAGGATCGCGCCCACGGCCGGCAGCCAGGTAATAAAGGAGAGAATATAAGAGTTAGTCATAGATTTATTTGATCGCCGAAAGAATATCCCGCATAAAGAAGAGCACGACCGCGACCATCAGTCCGAACACCATCACGAGCGCGTAGTTTTGCGTGAATCCGGTTTGCGCCGCGCGGAACAACGGCGACATCAAACGCTTGATGAAAGCAGCAATCGTGTTAACAAGACCATCGACGAAATACTTATCGACACCGCCAACGATGAGACTAAACAGACGGCTCAAAGCCGCGAGACCATTCACGATCCCGTCGACGAGTTTTGAATCGAATGCATAAACAGCGCGGGCGGCGTCCATCGTGCGGCGCGTGACGGTCCAGCCGTAGAATTCGTCAACCCAGTATTTGTTGTAACTGGCGGCGTAGAGCGGGCGCAGTCGTTGTGCCCAGATGCCTGCGAGCGCCGGGCGCCAAACGTAGAACAGGCCACCGAGCAACATGCCAATGCCGGCTACGACAAGTGAGATGAGTATGAAGATCCATTCGGTTTTGAGTTCGCTGTGAGTTGTGTTCTCGACGGAATGTGCGAGGTTGAAACCGGTGTTGCCGTAGACATTCGCGCCGGCTTCTCCGTGCACAGCTCCCTCAGCCGGAGCCGCAACAGTTTCCGGTGCAAGGGGCGCTTCGTGTTCGGCTCCTTCGGGCGCGTTGAACTCGCGCGTCACCGGATTCCAGATGATTGGATTCAGCCAGGTCACAATGTGCAAACGTCCGCCCGGATGTTCGCTGCCGGTGACACTGCGAAACGCTGGTCCAATACCGACCAGGCCGCCAATAACCGCCAGCACTCCGAGTACAGCTAACGGCACCCACATCGACGGCGGCGATTCATGCGGAACATGCGCGCCGTGTCCCGCACCATGTCCGTGAGTTGCTACGTGATGGGTGACGTCTTCGTGAACTGGTCCAACATGCTCGCCGGGTTCGTGTCGCGGACGATCGCCGGCAGAGAAACGCACCGCGTCATGTTGCGCGAGGCCCTTGTCGTAAGCTGATGCATGTGCCTCGTCAGCCTCACCGCCCGCGCCTGCGAGAAATCTTTCCTTGCCCCAGAACGTCATCGCCATCAGGCGTGTCATGTAGAACGCGGTGCAAGTGGCCGCGATCGTGCCGACGAGCCAAACG
>DATEWS010000458.1:0-3512 GCA_035257785.1 Pyrinomonadaceae bacterium | reverse complement strand
CGGAATCGTGCTGGGCCTGCCAGGCCCGAATCAATCCGTTAACAATGCAGGCGGACGACACTTTCGACCAAACGACGAACTCTATTTCGCATTCAACGTCTACAACGCCGCGAATGAGCAAGGAAAACTACGCAACCTCGTGATGGCTGCCAGACTGTTTCGAGATGACAAGGTTGTCTTTTCGGGACCGGAAGTGCCGATCACTGCTGCTAACCAGACGGATTTGAGTCGAGTGTTTACAAACAGCGTTATCAAGCTCACTCCGGATCTCGGACCTGGAGATTATTACCTGCAGGTCACCATCACTGACAAAGATGCCGCGAAAGACAAGCAGGCACCGGTGGTCCAATGGATCGACTTCCAGATAGATCAATGAAGGGACTATCCCCGATGAATATCAAAGCATTTCTCGCCTTGCTGTTGGTGTTCTGTATTCTCTTCCCGGCGTTGGCCCAGAATAAGCCGGCGGTCCAGAATCCACCGCAAACACAAACTCAAACCGGCGACGACAAAGACGACGTCGTCAAGATCACTACGAACCTCGTGCAGGTGGATGCGGTCGTTACCAAAGACGGAAAACCGGTGACGAATTTAACGGCCAATGATTTCGAGATCTTTCAAGACGGAAAGCGACAAACGATCACAAGCTTCTCTTACGTCTCCAATCTTTCGAAACCAGCAGTCCAGCCGACCACACCGGGAACCGCAAACGACGCGACTCCTTACAAGCCTTTGAATCCAAATGAAGCGCGGCGGATCATGGCGATTGTCGTTGACGATCTCGGGCTCTCTTTCGAAAGTATGTACCAGGTGAAACGGCAGTTGCGTAAGTTTCTGGCCGAGAATCTGGACCCGAATGATCTGGTCGCAATCATTCGGACCGGCCGGCAATTGGGCGCGTTGCAACAGTTCACTAACGACAAACGTCTGCTGAATCGCGCAATGGACCAGTTGCATTGGAATTCCTGTAGCCGCGTCGGGATAAATGTGCTGCCCTCTTTCGGAAACACTCTTCCCGGCGAACCGGGCACTGCGGGTGCCTGCACCTACCGCTCGATCGAAAACACTATTTCCTCGTTAGGCTTCATCGTTGACGCGATGGGCCATCTCCCCGGACGCAAGTCGCTGCTGCTCTTGTCTGATGCTCTCCCCACGCAATCGCAGGACGACGTTTTCACTGGACAAGAATATCTCAGAGGATCGGCTCGCACGGGAGTGAGTGACAGCGCTGAATCATCCACCTACTTACCAGACGCCCGGAATCTCGAAGACTCACTCAGGAGAATCGCGGAGAGAGCCATTCGCAACTCAGTCGTGATCTATTCGGTTGATACACAGGGAGTGCAGGACACAGGTTGGACCGCCGCTGATAACATTTCAGGTAGTGTGCAGGAGCGGCAAAAACAATCGAACAAATTGTTGTCAGATCGTTTTAACACTATCTATTCCCGGCGCGAAGGTGGTGGGTTGATCTCGAAACAGACTGGCGGCTTTCAAGTTCATAACTCAAACAGCTACGAGTTTGATCGCATTCTCGAAGATCAGAGTGGTTACTACCTGCTCGGTTATCGTCCGACTGAGGAGACGTTCAACCGGCGCTTTCACCATATCAAAGCTAAAGTGAAGGGCTCAGGGTTGACTCTCAGAACCCGCTACGGGTTTTTCGGCGTCACTGAGGAAGATGCAAAGCGTTTGCAGCCAACCGTGCGCGACTCGACTAATCTTGCCCTCGCGTCGCCTTTCGACTCGCATGATATTAATCTGGACGTGACGTCGTTCTTTGTTGACGATAAAGCGAGTGGTCCTGTGATTCGTTCGTTCGTTTATATCGACCCAAAGGATCTGAGTTTGACTGCCGTCAACGGTCGTCAGCAGGGTTCGATCGAATTGCACGGCGTGATCTTCGGAGACAACGGTGTCATTGTCGAACGACTCGCGCACGGCGCAAACCTGAACTTGCGTCCCGAGCTTTACGAACAGGCGAAACGCTTTGGCCTCGGTATGGGCTTTGATATTCCAGTGAAGAAGCCGGGAGCTTATCAGGTGCGTATCGCCACGCTCGATCGGCCTTCGTCACGAATCGGTTCGGCGGGACAATTTGTAGTGGTGCCGGATCTGAAGAAGAAACAACTTGCCGCCTCCGGGATTGTTTTGGCCAAAGGCAACGCGGATCAAACGTTTACCGATCAAGGCTCGCGAAAGTTTTTACAGGGCTCAAATCTTTACTTCGCATACGATCTCTACAATGCGGCGAACGACGGCGGCAAGCTGCGTAATCTCGTGATGGACGTGACGCTACTTCGCGACGGCAAAAACGTCCAGACCAAACCTCAAGTGCCGATTGTTGCCTCGAGTGCGGACCTGAGTCGCGTGAATGTTAACGGACTGCTGCCACTTACCGCGGAGTTGGAGCCCGGTTACTATTACTTGCAGATCGTGATTAGTGATAAAGACGCGAAGAACAAAGCGGCGCCTGTGGTCCAATGGGCAGACTTTGAAATCGAGGGGTCGAATACAAAGAACTAACGGGGGAGACAAGGATGAGATCAATTATCAGTTTGTTTACTTTGCTGCTGCTATGCACTGTGCCGGCGTGTGCACAAAATAACGGGAACCATAATCACAACACGCCCCCGGCAACAGCGGGCTCGGATCCGATGGTGTCGCAGGATTGGGCCAAGGCGCGACTGTTGAAATCGCCGCGTCACCAGGAGTGGGTGAAAGTTAAAAACGGCACGCGTGAAGTGAACAGCTTTGTCGTCTATCCCGAAGTTAAGAACAAGGCGACGGCGGTCATCGTGATCCACGAGATCTTCGGCATGAGTGATTGGGTGCAGAGTTTAACCGATCAACTTGCCGAAGCCGGTTACATCGCGATCGCGCCGGATCTACTTTCGGGTATGGGACCAAATGGTGGCGGCACGAGCTCGCTCGATCGTAATGGAGTCGGCCAGGCGATCCGCGATCTGCCGCCGGATCAGATCACGGCTGATCTGAATGCCGTGGCTGACTACGTTTCGAAGTTGCCGGCGGCGAATGGGAAGGTGGTGGTCACGGGTTATTGCTGGGGCGGCGGTCAGTCGTTCCGCTATGCGACCAACAATCCGAATATCAAAGCGGCGTTTGTGTTTTATGGACCAGCACCCGCGGCGGCTGACGGCACTCCGGACAAGGCGGCGCTGGCGAAGATCACAGCGCCTGTTTACGGTTTCTACGGCGGCGAAGACGCACGCATCAATGCGACGCTGCCGAAAACGATCGAGGCCATGAACGAGTTGAAGAAGACGTTTGAGCCGGTGACGTATGAGGGCGCAGGCCACGGCTTCATGCGTGCGGGTGAAGCACCCGACGCGAATGCGGCAAACAAAAAGGCCCGCGACGATGCGTGGGCCCGCTGGAAAAAGCTCCTCGCAGCAATTTAAACCAGCGAAAATAGAACCAGTCAGAATAGAACAAGTCAGGAAGAGGGGCTTGCCCCCGCTGCTTCGTAAATTAGTCCCAGCAGCGGGGCA
>DATEWS010000457.1:0-3535 GCA_035257785.1 Pyrinomonadaceae bacterium | reverse complement strand
GACTCGAAGACGCCGGACTCGTCGAGCGCGAAGTGCAGATCAGTTGTCGCAAAACCGGCCATGCGCTCTTTCGACTACCAAACCCGCACGCGCTTGCAGTGGTGACAGTTAGCGATGCGACGTGCAGCGAGTGTGGCGCGCCGGTAGCGGATGAAAACGTCGAGGAAGTGATCGCACCGACGCAGCTCGCATCGTCGTTGCTTGAAGATGGGTCGTGGCTCGTGAGCCGGCTTCATTACCTCTTGCGCGATATGGGTGTACCTGAGCGAGAGATCGCGGTTGGACCATCCGAAGGAACTGGTTACGGGCAGTTGATGGCCAACATTTGTGGGGAGCCGTTCTTGATCGTCACTCGCGACGGCGATCTCACTCCTGCATTCGCACGTTGGGCGATCGATCTCGAGATTGACACCGAGGCTTCGCACCTCGTCATTGTCGCAACTGGACGAATTCACAAAGAAGCCGGTGTGTTGCTGCAAAATCACTCGCGACGCCGCGTCAGTGGTGGTCAGGATTTCGAGATGATTGTCGCGGACGACGCTGCAACCGCGGGTCGCGAGTTGGAAGCTGCCCTCGAGCGAGTGTCGCAGCGAGTTGTTGCTGAACAGCTATGCGTGTTGGATAGCAGCATCGGTTTTTCAGTTAGTCGTTTGGTGTTGACGAAGTTTCAACTGCTTCGCGCTAAGGCTCCGCAGGAGCCGGAAGTCGTGACTGACACGGAGCCGGCACTGTTGACGTTGGCTGCTCATGCATCCGGCAACAACGGCTCCGACGTGTTCGATGTCGAAGCAAACTAAGAAAGCCCCGGCACGTCGCAGCGAGGATGAGCGGTGGAACAGAGACATCGCCACTTTGCGACACGCTGCACAGGAGATGGCGGAGCGCCGGAACGTCAGACCACGTCTGCGGCTTGCGAATAGTCCGTTTGAACAAACTGCACAACTGCTCGACGATCCGTCGGCTGAAGTGAGAGAAAAAGCGGTTCGCGAGCTCTACGAGATGGATCCGGATCAGGCGGCGACCCTCGTGAACGACGCGCTACGCGATGGCTCGCCGGAAGAGCGTCGTCGCATCGGTAGTGCGCTCGCCGATTCGGGATTGTTGTACGAAGCCATCGACGACTTGATGGCCGAGAATCATGACAACTGTTACAGCGCGTTTTCGTTGTTGTTTCTCGTCGCGAAAGCGGGAGTGGTTGAACCGCTGATTAGTGTTATCGAAAAGAATCCCAGCCTTGAACTGAGTCTCGCCGTCATTCGACTCCTCGCTTCGAGTGGTGAACCGGAAGTCGCTCCAACCCTGGAACGTCTCGCCGCAAATGATCTACTTCCTCCAGAACTCCGCTCGGCTGCCGTCGAAGCAAGCCGCAGATAAACGCAGATAACGCGGATCAGATCTGCCTTTTGTGCCTTTTTGTGGCTATCCATTACTATTCACATATCCATGCGTTTCAAACTTCAGTCCGAATACAAGCCGAAGGGTGATCAACCGGCGGCGATCGATGCACTTGTCAAAGGTCTCAACGACGGGGCCAAAGATCAGGTGCTGTTGGGAATCACCGGCAGCGGCAAGACGTTTACGATCGCGAGCGTCATCGAGCGCGTGCAGCGTTCGACGCTCGTGCTCGCGCACAACAAAACTCTCGCCGCCCAGCTCTTTCAAGAGTTCCGCACGCTCTTTCCCGAGAATGCAGTCGAATATTTCGTTTCTTATTACGACTACTACCAACCGGAAGCGTACGTTCCCGCCGCCGACGTCTACATCGAGAAAGAGGCGATCGTTAACGAAGAAATCGATCGACTGCGAATGTCGGCAACGCGCGCTCTCTTCGAACGCCGCGATGTGATCGTCGTCGCGAGCGTGTCGTGCATCTACGGTCTCGGCGACCCCGATGCGTATTACGGACTTCTCTTTTTTGTCGAACCCGGTGGGCGAATGTCACGCGACGTGTTGTTGCAGCGTTTAGTCGAGCTGCAATACGAACGTTCCGACATCAACTTCCAGCGCGGCACGTTTCGCGTGCGCGGCGACGTAGTCGAGATCTATCCGAGTTACCAGGATCAGGCTTATCGCATCGAGCTCTGGGGCGAGGAGATCGACTCAATCTCCACGATCGATCCGTTGCTCGGTGAAGTGATCGAAAAGCACAC
Organism: Pyrinomonadaceae bacterium; assembly: GCA_035257785.1. GTDB lineage: Bacteria > Acidobacteriota > Blastocatellia > Pyrinomonadales > Pyrinomonadaceae > PSRF01. The sequence continues at coordinate 1,385 of DATEWS010000457.1, read as the reverse complement.
CTCGCGCGTGCCGATCTATCCAAAGACTCACTACGTGATGTCGCGGCCGACGATCAAACGAGCGATCAAGACGATTCGCGAAGAGCTCGAATGGTGGGAACCGAAGCTAATCAGCGAAGGCAAACTCGTCGAAGCGCAACGTTTGCACCAGCGCACGATGTTTGACCTCGAGATGATTAAGGAGATGGGTTTCTGTCGCGGGATCGAAAACTATTCACGGCACCTGACCGGCAAAAACCCCGGCGAGCCGCCGCCGACGTTGCTCGATTACCTGCCGCGCGACACGTTGATCATCATCGACGAGTCGCACCAGTCGGTTCCGCAGGTGCGCGGCATGTTTGAAGGCGATCAATCACGCAAACGAACGCTCGTCGAGTATGGGTTTCGTTTGCCATCGGCGCTCGACAACCGTCCGCTGAACTTCGCCGAGTTTGAAGCACGTATCGGGCAGACGATTTACGTGTCCGCAACGCCTGGTCCATATGAACTGACGAAGGCGAGCGGTGAAGTTGTGGAACAAATCATCAGGCCGACGGGTTTGATGGATCCGGAAGTTGAAGTGCAGCCGGTCAAAGGACAGATCGATCATTTGCTCGAAGAGTGCAGGCAGCGTGCTGAGCGACATGAACGTGTGCTGGTCACGACGTTGACGAAGCGCATGGCCGAAGACTTAACGGAGTATTTCACCGAAGTTGGCGTGCGTGTTCGCTATCTGCACTCGGACATCGAAACGCTGGAGCGAATCAAGATCCTGCGTGACTTAAGACGCGGCGAGTTTGATGTGCTCGTAGGGATCAACTTGTTGCGTGAAGGTTTGGACCTGCCCGAAGTTTCACTCGTGGCGATTCTGGATGCAGATAAGGAAGGGTTCCTGCGTTCTGAGCAGTCGCTGATTCAGACGATTGGGCGCGCGGCGCGCAACGCTAAAGGCAAGGCGATCCTTTATGCGGATCGAGTCACTGACTCGATGAAGCGCGCAATCGAAGAGACACAGCGAAGGCGCGCGATACAAGAAGAGTTCAACCACGAGAACGGAATCACGCCGCAGACGATCGTTAAGCCGATTGAAGCGACCTTGATCACTGCGTCTGAGGCTGACTACTTCAAAGTACCTTCCGAGGCGGAGGAGATTGAAGACTATTCGCCGGCGAACATTGAAGCGACTGTCGAGCGCCTGGGCGTGGAGATGCGCGCGGCGGCGAAGCGGTTTGAGTTTGAGAGGGCGGCGGAGCTGCGGGATCGCATAAAAGTACTGCGCGAGCGTGAATTGCAGGTGATGTAGTCGTGTATGCAAACGAAGACGAAGCCTGACGAGATCGAATCGTTTCTTTCCGATGCCAGCTTTATTCGCGAAGGACACGCGGATCGAGTCGTGTTGCCTGAGA
>DATEWS010000456.1:0-5054 GCA_035257785.1 Pyrinomonadaceae bacterium | reverse complement strand
GGGCGCGGGGCTGCCGGTCGCGAAGCATGGCAATCGCGCGGCGAGTAGTAAATCGGGAAGTGCTGATCTATTGACGGCGCTGGGCGTGAACGTTTCTGCGATACCGTTGGTTTCCGAGAACGCGCTCAACGAAATCGGCATCTGTTTTATGTTTGCGCCGCTTTTTCATGGTGCGACGGCACGAGTCGCGGGCATTCGTCGTCAATTGGGTATTCACACGACGTTCAATCTGCTTGGACCACTGAGCAATCCGGCCGGCGCGCCGAGGCAAATTATCGGCGTGTGGCACAAAGATCTGGCTGACAAGCTGGCCCACGCGTTGGCCGCGCTCGGCACTGAACGCGCGTGGGTGGTCCATGGTGAAGATGGGCTGGACGAGATTACGTTGGCAGGGAAGACTTATGTTTCCGAAGCGGTAGATGGGCAAGTGCGGAGTTTTGAAATCGCGCCGGAGGATTTTGGGTTTGAGGTTCGAGCGTTGGACCACTTGCGAGGGGGAGACACGGATGCGAATGCGGCAATTGTTGATGCAGTGCTCGACGGATCACGCACCGACGAGGCGCGGGCGCTAGTGGTGATGAATGCTGCTGCGGCGCTGTATCTCGGTGGAGCGGCCGGGAACCTTCGTGAGGGTGCGAAACTGGCTGCGGACGCGATCGACAGTGGCGCCGCGCGACGCAAGTTGGAACTGTTGATTGACGCGACGATTGGATAGTGTTTTTCACGCAACGGCGCAACGACGCAACGGAGTCCGCAAAGATTTCTTAGTTTTCGTTGCGTCGTTGCGCCGCTGCGTGAAATATTTTGTCGAATGAACATACTCACGGAAATCATTGCGAAGAAACGCGAGCGAGTTATCCTAGCGCAGGAGGTGCTTCCGTTTGACCACGTGCGTCATCAAGCCTATGAAGTGCGACGCGATTCGATGCCGCATGCGCTGCGCAACGCTTTACGCGCCGATGGGATCAACATAATCGCCGAGTTCAAGCGTCGCTCGCCATCAAAAGGAACAATTCGTCCCAATGCCAATCTCACGCAAATCGTGCGGAGCTACGAAGCTGGCGGCGCATCCGCGATTTCCGTGTTGACTGAGGAAGATTACTTCGACGGTTCGCTCGATGATCTGCGCACAGTGAAGTCAGCGGTTAATCTCCCGGTTTTGCGCAAAGATTTTGTTTTTGAAGCGTATCAAGCCTACGAATCAGCCGCGGCGGGCGCAGACGCAATCTTGTTGATTGTTGCCGCACTCGACGACGAGAGCTTGTTGCGATTGAGACAGCTCGCTGAGGACGAACTCGCGATGGACGCGCTCGTCGAAGTTCACACCAGCGACGAAATGACACGAGCAACTAAATCCGGCGCCACATTGATCGGCATAAATAATCGTAACCTGCAAACGTTTGAGACCTATATCGACATCTCATACTCGCTGGCCCATGACGCCCCTCGGGACGCGATGTTGATCAGCGAAAGCGGCTTGCATAGTTCAAAAGATCTCCGTTTTTTGCGGGACGCCGGCTTCAGTGGCTTTCTGATCGGCGAAACTTTAATGCGCGCCGACGATCCCGAAGAAATGCTGCGCAATCTCCGAGCCTAATTCATGACTTTGATCAAGATTTGCGGCATCACTAATCTTAACGACGCGCACGCCGCCGTGGCGGCAGGCGCGGATGCCCTTGGCTTCAACTTCTACAAGCCCAGTCCGCGCTATGTCACTCCCGAAAACGCGCGCGAGATCATCAACACGCTGCCTGACTCGATTCTTACTGTGGGTGTGTTCGTCAACGAAAGTTCACCCGAGGCGGTAAGAAGTATCGCGAACCAGGCGGGTGTCAAAGCCGTACAACTACACGGTGACGAATCACCTGATTACTGCCGCGCACTTAATTCTGTGATCAAAACCTTTGCAGTCTCCAACAACTTCGATATCAAACAACTCGAGTCTTACGAAGTCGACGCCGTCATGCTCGACACGAAAGACAATCGCCTGCGCGGCGGCACGGGTCGCGTGTTTGACTGGTCCATCGCCCAACAAGCCAGTCAAATTGTTGCGAAACTTTATCTCGCCGGCGGTCTGTCGCCCGAGAACGTTAGCGAAGCAATCGAGATGGTCCAACCTTACGCGGTGGACGCCTGTAGTTCGCTCGAAGACAAACCCGGCATTAAAAACCACGAACGCATGCGCGTTTTCGTGAATAAAGTAAGGAGTGTTAAACCTTGACGTTTCCCTACAGTCGCGGAGTATTCTAGCCGTGCCCCAAAATCTTGAAGTTTCAGAATATCCTCCCGTAACAAATTTGTTTGATTTGTCGACCTCTACAGGTCTGATTATGAGTTCCCGAGCAGAAAAAGAACCGATTACCAAACCTTCCGAGCGCGCGCGCGGCCGCGTACTCGTGATTGCTGAAGACAAGCAGCCGCAATTTTCCGACGCTCTCACTTCGCGAGGCATTGATGTGTTTGGCGTGTCGAACGGAGCTGCCGCTATGGTCTCGTTGACACGGACGCGCCCGCATCTCGTCGTCGCACATGCATCGACACGCGGTCTGAGAATCAAGGAATTGGCGAAGATGCTCGCGCAATCTGACGACGGCATTCCGCTGATCCTGATCGGTTCCGAACCGTCCACCGTTTCGTTGCGTCATGGAGCGATCGTCGAAGGTGCTTTTGATTACTTTCGAGTGCCTGAGGAACTCGATCTCTTAATCGAGCGGACGCAGCAGCTCGTGCTGTTGCGACAGAAGATGGATCGCTTGCGTGCGGATGCGGATTTGGATTCACTGACGGGACTCGCGAATCGTCGTCGCTTTCGCGTTGCACTTGCGCGCGAAGTTGAACGGTGGCGCCGGTATAAATCGCCGTGTGCTTTGTTGATGCTCGACATCGATCACCTCAAAGCCGTCAACGACAAGTTTGGACATCCGGTCGGCGATATGGTGATTCGCCAGATCGCGCAGACGTTGAGAGAAGTCTCGCGCGACAATGACACGGCGGCGCGACTCGGCGGTGAAGAGTTTGCGTTGTTACTTGCGGGAATTGATTTGCCGCGAGCGATTGCCGCTGCGGAACGGCTGCGCACCGTGCTTACCAGCAAACGCATCGAAGGGGTTGGCGCTGTTACCGTCAGTATCGGTGTGGCGAGTGTTCCTGAGAACGCGACGTCGGAGCGGATGCTGTATTCCGCAAGTGACGACGCGCTTTACGTTTCGAAGAATGCCGGGCGCGATCGAGTTTCGGTGGCGCCGCCGCTACAGGAAAAGTTGCCGGGCGTTTAAGAGAAGTCATCCACAGATTACACAGATTTCTTTCTTTAAATCTGTGTAATCTGTGGATGCATGGTTATGACCCATTCAATCACACAGCCAGATTCGCTTGGTCACTGGGGGCAGTACGGTGGCCGGTTCGTGCCCGAGACATTGATGGCTCCGCTCGAAGAGTTGACCACCGCTTACCTCGCCAGCCGCGACGATCAATCGTTTCAATCAGAACTCCAGGATCTTTTGCAAAACTACGCCGGCCGGCCGACACCGCTCTTTCACGCCGCGCGTCTGACCACTCACTGCGATGGCGCAACCATCTATCTCAAACGCGAAGATCTGCTGCACACTGGCGCACATAAAATCAACAACACGATCGGCCAGGTGTTGCTCGCGCGTCGCATGAACAAGCAACGCATCGTCGCCGAAACCGGCGCCGGTCAACACGGCGTTGCCACCGCAACCGTGTGCGCGCTCTTCGGATTGAATTGCGTGGTCTATATGGGCGCTGAAGACATGCGGCGGCAGGCGTTGAATGTCTTTCGGATGCAACTGCTCGGCGCGGAAGTGCGTGAAGTAAACGCCGGCTCGCGAACGTTGAAGGACGCGATCAACGAAGCGTTGCGCGATTGGGTCACGAACGTTGCCGACACGTATTATCTGCTCGGCAGCGCGCTGGGTCCACATCCGTACCCGCTGATGGTGCGAGACTATCAAAGCGTGATTGGACGCGAGGCGCGCGCACAGATTCTCGAACTCGAAGGCCGGTTGCCGGATTCACTCATCGCCTGCGTTGGCGGCGGGTCGAATTCGATCGGGTTGTTTCATCCGTTCCTCGGAGATGCAACAGTCAAGATGATCGGCGTCGAAGCTGGTGGCGCGGGAAATGAGTTGGGCCAACACGCGGCGCGTTTCAACACGAGTGGCGGTGGACGTCCCGGCGTCTTACAGGGAACAAAGAGCTACGTTTTGCAGGACAACAATGGTCAGGTCGCTGCAACTCATTCAGTGTCGGCCGGACTTGATTATCCGTCGATTGGTCCTGAGCATGCGTTCCTGCACGACGCCGGGCGAGTCGAGTACGTTTCTGTTTCTGATAGCGAAGCGCTTGAGGCATTTCAAATGTTGTCTCGTCTCGAAGGTATTATCCCCGCGCTCGAGTCGGCGCACGCAGTCGCATACGCGATGAAAGTTGCGCGCGAGATGAGTCGCGATCAACTCATGATCGTGAATCTTTCCGGACGCGGAGATAAAGACGTAAATTCCGTGCGCGCAGTTTTGGAGTCGTAAAAGCGTGGGACGCATCGCAGACGCCTTCACAACTCTGAAGCGAGATGGAAAGAAGGGATTCATGCCGTACATCACCGCCGGCGATCCCGATCTCGCCACCACCGAACAACTCCTCGTTACCCTCGCGCAGCATGCAACGGTGATTGAGCTCGGCGTGCCGTTCAGCGATCCGATGGCTGATGGACCAGTAATCCAACGTGCGTCCGAAAGAGCCCTTAAACACGTCTTTGGTTTGCAGGAAATTCTTGACGTCGCAGCTCGCGCGCGAAAGCAGATCGACACGCCGATCATTCTCTTCAGTTACTACAATCCGTTACTTCAGTTTGGTTTGAAACGTCTCGCGCAAGCGGCGAACGATGCAGGTATTGATGGTGTCCTCGTGACTGATCTGACCCCGGAAGAGTCAGGTGAGTTTGAAGCTGAATTGCGCGCGCACGGTTTGGATATGATTTTCCTGATCGCGCCGACGTCTACTGACGAGCGCTTGCGGCTCGTTGCCGAGCATGC
>DATEWS010000455.1:0-4106 GCA_035257785.1 Pyrinomonadaceae bacterium | reverse complement strand
TAGGCAGCCTGACGCTCGAAGTCGTCCATGTCGTTCTGGATGCAACCGACTTCAAGGCCGAGAGAGCGATGGATTTGGCCCATCCACTCCGCGTCGCGGGATGCGAGATAGTCGTTCACGGTCACAACGTGAACGCCGCCGCGACCAGTGAGCGCATTCAAGTAAGAAGGCAGGGTGGCAACGAGCGTTTTCCCTTCGCCGGTGCGCATCTCTGCGATTTTGCCCTGGTGCAGCACGAGTCCGCCGATCAACTGCACGTCGAAGTGACGCATGCCAGTCGTGCGGACACTCGCCTCGCGCACGACGGCAAAAGCCTCCGGCAAAAGCTCGTCAAGAGCTTGTCGTTCGCGACGCTTGCGCTCTTCCTTGTCAGTTGTATCGCCCACCACGCGCTGTACGCGCTCTTTGAACTCCGCGGTCTTCGCGCGAAGTTGGTCGTCAGTTAACGCTTTTATCGACGACTCGAGCGAGTTGACCTCCTGGACCACTGATCCAATCGATTTAAGGAAGCGCTGGTTGCTGCTGCCAAAAAGTTTAGTAAGGAATTTATCGAAACTCATATTTAATAAGTAGCTCCACGCAAAAGTCGTTGTTAATTTTAATTTCTAAGAATGTTTACCGCAAAGGTGCAAAGATATAAAGCTTCAAACGCCAGGCTCCAGTTGTTTCTTGATCATGTCGACAACGCTCTGTCGCGGCATTGAAAAGTTAACTACCACTCGTTTTCCGTCCGGCGTCGCGTTCGTATTTCTCATCAACACCTCTTCATCTTTACCAGCACGCGATCCCGCACCGAAGTAAAGAAGACTGTTTAGAGCTTTAGCGAGTGACTCCGCCCGTTGCGGCGACGACGTCTCCGACTCCACCGAAGCCAATACTTCTTGCTCGCCCTGCTTAACTGTGATCTTAACTGTTGCGCCCGGATTGTCCGTGCTAATCGGCTTGAGATAGATCAAGAACCCGCTGTCGTTTAGTGCTGCTACCATCCTGCCGAAAAGATCCACCAGATTTTCATCGCCGGCTTTTTTCGTGAAGCGCGGGTTCTTCAGTTTTCCGCTGTCATCAAGTTCGGCTTCGATCACGATTTCGAAGGGCTTATTAAGATCCAGCTTGCCTTGGTTCTTCAAATCGTTCGCGTACTTGGCAAAATCCTTCAGGACCTTCTTGTTGATCTCAGTCTCATCCGGCAGCGGAACGTTGTTTTGTTCGGCAGTTTTGTCGAGTTGCTTTTGAGCTTCTTCCGGGGTCAACGGTGAACTCACAGGACTTGCCTGCGCGATAGCCGCAGTCGGCGAAGTCGACGCAGACGGACTCGCCGCCGGCGAAGGACTCGTTGCAGGACTCGGCGACGGCGAGGCTTCCGGCTCGACCTTCTTCTCGTTCGCTGCCAGCGAAATTATTTTCGGCGCCGGATACTGCGCCAGATTCGTTGCCATAATCTCTTCCGGCGGCAGCTCAACACCAAGGCGACCACCAGGCTGGAAATATCCATCCGGATAACGAAACTTCTCACCCACCTGAACTAGCTGCACGTTGTCCGCAATTTGAGTGGCGTCGTACGGTTTATCTACAAACTTGCTGCCCGCGACGAGGGCAACGATATTCAACGTGTCACGCAAGGCCGGAACGTAAACAGCCATCCACAACAGCACCAGATGCAGGATTAACGAAGCCCCGACGAGTTGCATTAAAAACTTCCAGCGGGGATCGCTGTTAACCTCAAATTTTTCGAATAACTGCGCCATTTCGTAAAATCTCGTGACCCGTGGTTAGACGCCATTGTAACTCTCAAGGTTTGCGTTAGCACTTCGCAGGCCACAACAGCAAAGTTAGAATGGCCTCAGTGAACCGATAGTGCGCCGAAATAACCAAAAAAAGTGGGACAAACGTCGATCGCGCAATCGCCATAATCCTGAGAAATCGGCGCGTAAAAGCCACCAGGTGCCTAACGAAGCCGCAACTCGGGTTGTTCCCCAGTCACGCGAAATCAAGCGCTTGCTCGAAGGAATCGGCACTCCGCGCCCTACACCCTTCAAACCCGATCCGTTTCAGGTGGAAGCACTCGCGCTGCTCGAATACGAGGACGTGCTGGTCACTGCGCCGACCGGCAGCGGCAAGACGTGGATTGCGCGCGAGAAGATTCGCCGCCTGCTCGAGAACGGGCGTCGGGCCTGGTATACGTCGCCGCTAAAAGCGCTCACGAATTCGAAGCACCAGGAGTTTATCGATGAGTTTGGCGCTGACCAGGTCGGAATACTCACTGGCGACCGCAAGGAAAACTCCGACGCGCCGCTGATCGTCGGCACTACTGAGATCTACCGTAACCAACTCTTCGAGTCTTTGCGCGGCGGCAGTGAAGTCAGCGCAGATCTCGTTGTGCTTGACGAAGCGCACTACCTCGCCGACGAAGACCGTGGTCACGTTTGGGAAGAAGCGATCATTCTGACGCCGCCGCGAATCCGGCTGTTGCTGTTGTCTGCAACGATTGGCAACGCGCACGAGTTTGCGTTGTGGCTCGAGGAAGTGCGTGGCGTGCGTTGCGGAGTCATCACTGGACCACCGAAGCGGCCGGTGCCGTTGCGCTCGGCAGTGTTACTGCCCGATCGACGTTTGGTTGCGCGCATGGAGACCGACGAACGCGGTTCACATGAAAAGAAGCAACGCATGCCCGAGATGCCGCCCGCGACGTTGTTGACGACACTCGATGGTTACAACTTACTGCCGGCGATCGTTTTCCTGCCGACAAGGCGTCGCTGCGATCAAGCTGCGTCGGAAGCTGCACTCTCGCGACGCGATCCGAACGACAGTCGTCGCGAAGCGCGACGCGACTTCATGCGTTCGTTTGTTGCGCCGCATCCGGAGGTGCGTGGTCATCGTCATTGGGACACGATCATTCGCGGCGGCGTCGCGTCGCATCACGCTGGTCATATTCCCGCATGGAAACTGGTGATCGAGAAACTGATGAGTGCTGGTTTGCTCGACGCGATCTTCGCGACTGCGACTGTCGCGGCGGGCGTCGATTTTCCGGCGCGCACCGTCGTGCTGACCGGAGCTGACGCGCGCACAGCGAGTGGTTGGCGGCAGCTAACTGCGTCGGAGTTGCAGCAGATGACCGGACGCGCCGGACGGCGCGGACGTGACAACGTCGGTTTTGTGATCGCTGCACCCGGAATGCACCAGGATCCGGAACGCATTGCACACCTGTTGAAAGCCCTGCCTGATGCTTTGGTCAGCCAGTTTCGCGCGACTTACACGACGCTGCTCAACCTGCTGGATGCTTACGGAAGTTTTGCTTCAGTTCGTGAAATTGCCGCCCGCAGCTTTGCGTATCGCGACTCGGCGCACCAGATCGCACAACTCGAACACAGCCGCGATGAAAGTGAGCAGAAAATTAAAGCCGCGCTGAAAAATGGCGCTTGCGACCTGTCGATTTCGGTTGTGCTTGGCCTCGAACGCTTGCTCGGAATTCGCGCGCGTTTGCAGGAAGCAAAGCCACAAACACGCGCTGAAGTTTTTCATCGCTGGGTAAACGAAGTCGTAAAACCGGGTCGCGTCGTGGGCGTTGGTCGCTCTGGCAAACGTCTCGTGATGGTGACTGAAAAGCGCGACGGCAGCGTGCGTGGCTTTCGTGACGACGGAAGCAGCGTCAGTTTTCCCCAGGAGCGCATCGGACGTGTCTACTCGCCCGTCTATCGACTGCGCGAAGACGACATCGAACGCGCCTTCAATGAGATTCGCGAACGTGGCCGCGAACTCGTTCTTGCAGAACCGCGGCTACGCGACGCGGACGCCGAGGAAATCGACGCACTGAAGATCATTGACGAGGCGATCGACAATCTCCTTCCTTCAGGCGCTGACAAACAACACTGCACCGAAGTCGTCTGGGGACTTCACACCACCGCGGAAGATCTTGAACGCGCCTCGCGCCGGATTGAAGCATTGCGCGAGGAAGTGTGGTCGCCGTTTGAGCAACGCGCGAAAGTGCTCTCGGTGTTTGGCTATCTCGATTACGAAGCAGAAAAGGTGACTGACCGCGGGCGCTGGCTCGCGGATCTGCACATAGATCGCCCGCTGCTTGTCGGCGAAGCACTCGAAAATCGTCTATT
>DATEWS010000454.1:0-5096 GCA_035257785.1 Pyrinomonadaceae bacterium | reverse complement strand
GCGGTGAACGTTTTGAAGCCGGGGCCGTTGAAAGCGCCGAGCACTTTTTGCGAGCCGTGTGCAATAAACACCGCCGCAAGCGCGAGGCGAATCGGCAACGTAAACCATGTCGGCGAGGTCGCGATTATTCGTCTAAACATCTGTGTTTTGGTTCCTCGTTCGCAATCTTTGTAGACTGTAGTAACATTCAACCGCACTTGTCATCAACTTCTCGAAAGACGCTTACGAAATGTATAGACGCCGAGTAGTGTGCGCCGCTGCGTTGTTGATAGTCCTGCCGCTGCTGATCAAGGGGCAAAATCCGCCGGTCGACATATCGTTCACGGTCGCGATGCCGCGGCCACACACGCACCTGCTCGAGGTGGACGTCGCCATCAAGCGCGCGCCGAGCGGCCCGCAGGAAGAGCGACTCATTATGCCCGTCTGGACTCCCGGCTCGTACATGATTCGGGAGTTTGCGCGTCACGTGCAGGACTTCGCCGCGCTTGACGCAGTGGGCCAACAGTTGAAATGGGAAAAGACTAATAAAGACACGTGGCGCGTCATGACGAATGGCGCCGCGTCGTGGCACGCGCGTTATAAAGTCTATGCAAACGAACTCTCCGTCCGCACCAGCGAGTTAAACTCGGGTCACGCGTTTTGGAACAACGCCAACATCCTGATGTATCTCGATGGCTATCTGCAAACTCCTTCGACTGTGCGCGTGCTCGCGCCTGATGTTTGGAAAGTTGCCACCGGACTGCCAGCAGTGTTGGGCCAGAAGAATACTTTCCGCGCCGAGAACTTCGACATTCTCTACGACTCGCCTTTTGAAGTCAGCAATTTCAAGACACTCCTATTCAACGTCAAAGGTGTCGCACACCGGATCGTGATCGATGGTGAAGGGAACTACGACGCGGAACGCATGCGTCGCGACGTGCAGAAAATCGTCGAGACGGAAGTCGAGATCATGGGCGGCGAGATTCCATATCACGATTACACGTTCATTCTTCATCTGCGTGGCGGCGGTGGACTGGAACACTTGAACTCAACCGCGCTCGGTTATCCGCGTTTTGGTTTCCGCGTCACTGGAGGCGATCGCACGACTTCTGCGGGGCCAAACGCGACTGTCACGCTGGAACGCGAATACCGCGGTTTTCTTTCGCTCGTCGCACACGAGTTCTTTCATCTTTGGAATGTGAAACGAATTCGGCCTGACGCGCTCGGGCCGTTTGATTACACGCAGGAAAACTACACGAAGGTGCTCTGGGTCGCGGAGGGCATCACTGACTACTACGCGGATCTCGCGTTGCGACGCGCCGGTCTGATCAGCGACACCGAGTTCCTGGCTGCAACCGCGCGTGCGATGCAGGCGTTGCAGGATACGCCCGGGCGGCTGGAGCAGAGTGCGGAAGAGTCGAGCTTCGATTCGTGGATCAAGTATTACCGTCAGGATGAGAACTCCGTAAACTCGCAGGTCTCGTACTATGAAAAAGGCGCGCTGCTTGGGTTGTTGCTCGATCTCCAGATCCGCAAACGCAGCGGCGGTGCAAAGTCGCTGGACGACGTGATGCGATATCTTTACACGGAGTACTTCAAAAAGAATCGCAACTATGGACCAGTGGATTTTCAGAAGGCGTGTGAGTTGATGGCGGGCGGCAGTCTCGAGGAATTCTTCAGTCGATTTGTACGTGGTAAAGAAGAGCTCGATTACAACGACGCACTTGAAGCCGCAGGACTGCGACTCGAGACAAATGTGCCCGGCTCTCCACGAGGCGCAAACGATCGAGTCTTTTTCGGCGCTGACATCACACAGGATGCGGATCGATTGATGGTCGAACGCGTCTACGCCGGCGCGCCTGCGTATGAGCAAGGGTTGAATGCCGGCGATCAGATCGTTGCGATTGACAACATGCGCGTCACAAGAGACTTCTTCAACGCGCGCCTCGGCGAAAAGAAACCGGGAGATCTGGTGAACCTGACGATCTTTCGTTTCGACGACCTGAGCACGTTGCTGATCAAGCTTGGTCCAGCTCGCGAGGGCACGTACCGCATAGTGCCGGTTTCAACTCAGACGGAAGCGCAGAAAAAGATCTATCGCGACTGGTTGCGAACATGAGTGATTATCAGAACATTCGTTTTCATGTCGAAGATCGCGTGGGAAGGATCACTTTCGCGCGGCCGCCGTTGAATGTTTTTACCATTGAGATGATGCGCGAGATCGGCAAGGCGCTGGGTGAGTGTGCGCAACGTGACCTGGTCGCAGTCGTGTTTGATGCTGACAAGGATTGTCGTGCTTTCAGTGCGGGGGTCGCGGTTGAGGATCACGTGCAGGACACGATATTTCAGATGCTCGACGCGTTTCATTCGATCTTTCGTTTGTTGGAATTGCTAGCGAAACCGTCGATCGCGCTTGTTGACGGCGCGGCGCTCGGGGGCGGGTGCGAACTGATTGCCGCCTGCGATATCGTGATTGCTTCCGATCGCTCGCGTTTTGGGCAGCCAGAAATAAAACTCGGCGTGTTTCCGCCAGTGGCGGCCGTGCTTTTGCCGCGCGTTATCGGGGAAAAACGCGCGCGCGAGTTGATTTTGACGGGCGAAATCATCGATTCGGTCGAGGCGGGGCGGCTGGGTCTGTGCAACCACGTGGTACCCGGCGCTCATCTTGAACCGAAACTGCTGGAAGTGCTGGCGAAGTTGAGGGAGCTTTCGGGAACGTCGCTGGCGTATGCGAGACAGTCGCTGGACCTCGGGCGTGGTAGATCGATCGACGACGCGTTGAGCGAGCAGGAGAATATTTATTTACACGAGTTGATGAAGACTGAAGACGCGAACGAGGGTGTGAAGGCGTTTCTGGAGAAGCGCAAGGCGGTTTGGAAACATCGATGAATATTTCACGCAGCGGCGCAACGGCGCAACGAAAGGCGCAAAGACGATCCGAAATGGTTTTCGTTGCGCCGTTGCGTCGCTGCGTGAAATGCCTTCTCATTATCTCTGTTTGCTTTTCGATCTCTCTTGCCCAGACAAAACCCGGTTCGCACTCGACACGCGCTCACGCTTCAATGTCGCCGGAAGCCAAGGCGCTTCTCGAAGAAGCCATCGGCGTCGTCTGCACGCAAGCCAAGCTCGATCCGAAGAGCAGCATCGCCATCGACGAGATGCAGGCGCGTCCATCACTCCCACTCCAAAGCCCCGAAGCACGCGCGGGCGCCGAACGAGCTCAACGCCTGTTGCCACTGACGAAGTCGCTGATGATCGCTTCGCTCCAACAGCTCGCAACTGAGTACGGCTTTCGCAAATCTCCCAACTTTCAACAGCGCATGAAGCAAGCAATCGCGCGCGTCAACTCAGTCAAACGTGTCAGGCCTGACATGGACTCACGCGACAACGCCTCTGTCTACCTGAGCCGCCCGCACGTGATCACTTTCGGCACCATCTTTCTCGCCGGCTTACGATCGGACGAGGGAATGATCAGCGTTCTGGCCCACGAACTGATGCACATCGCGGATGGCGACAACGACAGTTTGCGTCCACTCGTCGCCGCAGTCGGCAACAAGGCCTCAGACCTTACGGGCCTCGATATCCATGGACAGCGAAGCGAAGAAGTCGCATGCGATCTCATCGGCGCGATGGCCGCGCGCGCCTACATCACGAGCACTCCCGGTTATGAATCAATCGCGAGACGTTTAGCACGATCGATTCAGCACAACTGTGTCGAACTCGACGAAGGCGACGAAGATCATCTCTCGCCGCGCAGCACGATCCGCGCGCTGCTCGCTCTGGATCCTGAGCTGGTTCGGGAATTGATCAACGATCGCGAAGAACGTAAGTTGCCATAACGAGGCACGAGATAAATGTCGACGACCTCCTCCGTCCTGACAATTCTTCTAACCATTTTCTTTGCGTCCAGTTGTAAATCCGTCATCGATCGACAGGATGTAAGACCCAAAGTCTTGCGCGACGTGCCCGCGCGAAATCTCGCGTATCGCTTCTCGCCCGATATCACGTCGCCGCCAACGGAGACCGACGACGTGTCAGAAAAATTCGCTGCCGTCGCCAATGACTTTTCAACTAAACGCAAAGATGAAGCACTGCTGCGCACCGTAGTCTCTCCGGATAAACGACGCGTGCTCGCGCTTTACGGCACTGCCGACGAACCGGGCTCGACGTTTCGTATCGATCTCTACAGCGCTGAAGGACAGTTTTTGCGCAACCTTGTCCCGCCTGACATCGCGTGTGTGTTTCCCGAGACTGTAACCTGGTCGCCTGACGGAAACTTCATCAACTTCATTGCGCACAAGCGTGCAACTCCGAGCCCGACGCCGACGCCACCACCAGAAGAACTACCGGTTCCAAGTCCCGGGGCGGCGGTTCCGTCAGTTAGTCCGATATTCGCTCCGGTTGCGAGTTTCAACACAGAACAGATCTACATCTGCAATCGCGATGGGTACGATCTCAAGCCGCTCACGGCGCGTGAAGGACTGATCTATTTCTATTTCGTGTGGGCGCCTGATGCAACGGCACTCGCGGCGCTTGCTTGTAAGGAAGACGAATGGAATGCGCGCGAGCAGCAGTACAAATTGCCGGCGGGTCGCCCGCGTTTGCTCGGGCTGGATGGCAGTGAGCGTTTGCTTGACGACGCATTGACTGACGCATTGCCGGTGTGGTCTCCGGATGCTTCGAAAATAGCGACTGCGTTCGATACCGACGTGGCTATCTACGATGCCGGCGGTAAAACTCCAACGCAGTCGCGTATTCCGTTGCGCGATCAATTGGTCAACGCTTCCATCGCTTACGAACAAAGGACGTCGACAAAGAAAGCGAATTCAAATTCCACTTCACCGACAAGCAGTTCAACAGTGCCGCCGTCGTTCAATCCAATCGTGCGGCTCGATTGGCGCAAACCGGAATCACTCTACTTCGAAACCGCTTTCGTGCGTCTTATGCCCAACGATACGATCAATACATTTCAACGCTGGCATGAACTCACTCTCAGCGCCCAAGCCGCAGTGCTTAAATAGGAGCAGGAGCAGCGTTCAGGTGCAGGCTTTTCCTGCTCCTGCCTTCTGCTCCTGCCTTCTACTCCTGCCTTCTGCTCCTGCCTTCTACTCCTGCCT
>DATEWS010000453.1:0-2583 GCA_035257785.1 Pyrinomonadaceae bacterium | reverse complement strand
ACAACTATCAGTGATTTTGTGCTCGAACAGTCTCTCACCGCGGCGCGGCGGGTCATCGCTGATCAGGTGCAATTCAGACTGCCTAAAAAGCAATGGAAGGAGTTCTGTGATGCACTTGATGCGCCGCCGAAAACAATCCCTGCGTTGCGTAGGCTCTTAAATAAGCCGGGGCTATTTGATGCCACCCGCTGAAGACCTCAATCCGCTGGTACTGCTAACAAAAGACCACGACCGTAATTCGTTCGACTGTGGCGTGTCGGCGCTGAATGACTATCTCAAGAAGTATGCTTTACAGAATCAGAAGAAGCACGCCGCAAGGACCTATGTTGCCACGCGTGGTAATCGAATAGTTGGTTACTACTCGCTTGCCTACGGTTCGGTATCGCTCGAAGAAGCTCCGGAAGGCGTAAAGTCAGGACTACCCAGGCATCCAATTCCAGTGATTCTCCTCGCCCGATTGGCCGTGGATTCAACTGAGCATGGTCGCGGTTTAGGGGCCGCATTGCTTAAAGATGCTTTGCTTCGAACGATACAGGTTGCGGAGATCGCTGGTCTAAGAGCAATGCTTGTTCACGCGAAGGATGATTCCGCTAAACGTTTCTATGAGAAATTCGGCTTTGAGTCATCCCCCATTGATGACCATTTATTTCTGAGACTTTCGGATATTCTTTCGAGTCTTCGATAGCTGGTGATGACAGCCATACAAACCCGTAAAGCCAGCTCAGTGGCCGCCTTCATTATTGCGCTAAATTGTTGTACAAACTGTGAATTACGTGGAGCCGGCTGCCGGAATTGAACCGGCGACCTTCTAATTACGAATCAGACGCTCTACCAACTGAGCTAAGCCGGCTAAGGCGAGAAAGCTGTTGCGGAAAACGCAATTCACTATACGAATGCCGTGTTTGCAGTGTCAAGCACGATAAGATCGAACCATCAGGAGGGATGTATGCCGAAGGATCCGAAGAAGAATATAGACCGATACAAGGTTCGTGGTGGCGATATTAATGAATTTGAGTATGACCAAAATCAGGAAGCCTTTGCCGAACAAAAAGCCGGCGCCGAGGCTAACCTGATCCCGGGGACACCTCCAGAACAGAAGGTCACCAAAAAGCCCGCCAAGATCGCTACCACAAAGAAGGCGACGAAGAAAACTGCGAAGAAGAAAACATCAGTCGCAGCGCGAGGCGCGAGCGCGAAGAAACTCGCCGCGAAGAAAGCTACAACGAAGAAGACTGCAACGAAGAAGGCTGCAAAGAAGAAGTAAAATTTGAGTGTTACGGTTAAATTTCTGTTCCTTCTCCTGCTGCTGGCCGGCGTCGCTCCCAACACGCCGGCACAGAAAAAACTTCCGTCCGCCGACAAGATCGTCGACAACTATCTCAAAGCAGTCGGTGGCAAGAAGTCCGTCGCCGCACTCAAGGACGCGACTTATAACTGGACCATCCAATTCAACGACCAGCCATTCGGCACTGCACGCACGCAGCGAAAACCACCATCATCTGAACGCTGGGAACTCACGTTTGGCAACGGTCAGATCATCTCCGGCACGAACACACGCTCAGCATGGGAACTCGGCCTCGATCACCACCTGCGCACTCTGACTGGTCCGGAAAGCGCCGCAGCCAAACTGCGCGCCACGCTCGACTCATCGCGCCTGGTCGATTTCAAAAAGCTCAACGTACTCGCGCGCGTCGTGTCGTTGGGCGATGCTGGTTCCGAACCCGCATACATCGTCGAATTCTCAACTCGCAGCGGCGCGCGTTTTCAGTATTACTTCAGCGTGAAGACCGGCCTCATCACGAGGATCACCGGCGAAAAGACGAAGGTAGTCTTTGACAACTATAGAAAAGTAGAAGGCATTCAGGAACCGCATCGCATTCGCATGAACGTCGAAGGCTCGGGCGAATTAACGCTGCTGCTGGAGAGCGTTACGTTCAACACCGGCATCAACGAAAGCGTCTTCGATCCTCCCGGTGCGAACGAAGGTCTCGACGTCGTCGCGCTACTACGCGAAGTCGAAAAGAATCAGGATGAACTGGAAGACCGCGTCGCCGAGTACGCGTTCAAGCAAACTGAAACCGATCGCGAGATCAACAGCAAAGGCGAACTGAAGAAAGAGACCGTGAAGGTCTATGAAGTTTATCCACTGCCGAATCGCGAACCGGTGCAGAAGCTGATCAGCGAGAACGGCGTGCCTCTCTCGGCCGATCGCGCGACCAAAGAGGACCGACGCGTGCAAGAAGAGTTTGAAAAAGCCGAACGCGACAAAGCGAAAGACGAGAAGAAGATGGCCCAACGACGCGCCGAACGCGACAAGAAAGACACGGAGATCTCGCCGTTCTTGAAGGTGTGTGAGTTTGTATCGCCGCGTCGGGAGTTGCTGGCGGGCCGCGAGACGATCGTTTTCGATTTTCGTCCGCGTGCGGGATTCAAGCCAAAGAATCGTGAAGAGAGTTTGATCGCGAAGCTGATCGGTGTGGTGTGGATCGATCCGGTAGACAAGCAGGTGATCCGCCTGGAGGCGCGTTTGGCCGAAGGTTTCAAGATGGCGGGCGGTTTGCTCGTGTCGCTGAAGCCGGGAGC
>DATEWS010000452.1:0-6387 GCA_035257785.1 Pyrinomonadaceae bacterium | reverse complement strand
ACGTCGCCCCTGATAAGGTCGCACAAAATAGGGTCCAAGGCCTGAAAGGCCGAGATAGTATTTCGCCCTTTTCAGGGCTGGTCGTGTTCTTTAATGTGGTTACCAGGGGCGACGCGCTTCGCTGCGCTCGCGCTTGCCCCTGCTGTCATATCTCGCGCCTTCGGCGCTGCTACGCAGTGGTGACTTTTGCGCGGCCCTTTGCCTGGTCGGTGAGGTGTTGCTGGAAGAGTTGGGCGGTGGCTTCGAGGAAGTCAAAGGACGTAATGATGCCCACTAACTGATCGCCCTCGACAACCGGCAGACATCCAACTCGATTGCTGCGCATGATCTCCATCGCGTCCAACGAAGATGTCGAAGGCGTGATCGTCACCGGGTCAGCCACCATGATCTCGCGGACGGTCGTTAATTTCGTATTGCCGTTAATCCTCATGCGAAGCAGGCCGCGGTGAGTTATCAAACCCACCAGCCGGCCGTCCTGATCTTCAACCGGCACGTGCCTGATGTGCCGCCAATCCATCACACTTGCAGCGAGATCGATTAGATCATCCGGGCTAACCGTGAAGACGTCCCTCGACATAAACTGACCGACTGTTCGATATCCGTGTTCCCACTTATCCGAATCAGCCTTTTCGATCAGTGGCCAAAGATGGACCGGCTGACCTTGCTTTTGGTTTGCAAGGATCTCGGAAGTGAGTCTCGACGCTGAGTTGCCGATTGCTGAATGCGATTTCATTATCCAACGCGCGCCCGTTTGCGCACATCGCGTCCGCTCTTCAATGATGCCGAGAAACTTATTAATGTCATCACTGGCTACGCGCGCACTACTCAATCCCTGTCTTGCAAGCGGCAGCAACTCGTCCAGGATGAGCGTGGCTGCGTTATGGCTTTGCCCGTCGATCCAATGGAAATTCGCATCGAGTCCATGCCTTGCCGCGTGGAAAAAGTTTAACTTCGCATCATCGAATGCCATTCGCGTCGCAATCTCACCGTATGCTTGCGGCATAGCGAGCATCAACCCGGTAAAGAAAGCCGTGTTTGCAATTTCGTCAACGATCGTTGGACCAGAAGGCAAAGCGCGATTCTCGATACGCAAATGCGGAACGCCATTGTGCACGCCATAACACGCGCGATTCCAACGCCAAACAGTGCCATTGTGCATTCGCAAGGCTGAAAGCGAAGGCGTCTCGCCACGAGCCAGCACGTCGAACGGGCTCTCGTCCGGTTGGTTGATCATGATCGGACGAAAGCGAGTGATCTGATCGTGAAAGAGCTCGATGACTGAATGTTGCAGCCAGCGATCGCCGAAACTCACACGCGTAGGCTGGTTGCGCGCCAGTTGCGGACGGGAGCGTTCGTCCGTTGAATGCTGAAACAGCGCGACGCGTGTTTCCTGCCACAAACGTTGACCAAACAGGAGCGGGGAATTGACAGCAACCGCCAGCACGGGCGCGGTGATCGCCTGCGCGACGTTGTAGTGATTGGCGAATTCCCTGGCATTACTCTGGAAATGAATCTGGAAACTCGTGTTGCACGACTCCATCATGATGTTGTCGTGCGTGAGATGCAGCTCGTCCAATCCCTTAATGTGAATCGAAAGCGGCCCGCCACGCATGCGAATCACGCCTCGATCCAACTCGTGATAACGCGCGACGGGAGTGAGATTGTCGAGAGTTAAATCTGACTTTTGGAGCGTCGGTAGAATGCCGGAAAGAAGAACGTCGGCGTGCTGAGTCGCGGCACTCTTTCGTGCAAGCTCGATCACCTCGTTTAGCTCGTGCTGCAAACGAGAGAAGCAGTCGTCCTTGAGTTCGACCGGCGTGAGATTAGCTTCAAGGTTGAAGCGCGCGATCTCCGTTGTCAGTCGTGCGTCGTTGGCATGGTTCAGGACATCGAGTGAAACAGGAGCCGGACGCAGGTAGCGATCGATCAGAAACATCTCCTGCTCTGCACCAATGCGCGTAACGCCACTCTCGACATGTCCATGCTCGAGCATGTACGCGAGTGCGCGCAGGTCTTCGAGTAGTGCTTTCATGAAGGCTTGAGCCTTCTTCTCATCTACGCATTGCTCAACGTTGTGTTCGCCCATGTGGATCCCGTTCGTCTAAGAAGCCAACGCGGTCAAAACTTTCGGTCGCAACGGACGCGCAACCAGGACTGGACACGGCGCCTGGCGCAGTACGCGATCGACATTCGAGCCGAACAACGCTCGCATTCCGAATCCCGCGCCGTGCGCGCCAACGCTAATCAGATCGATCTCGTTCTTGTCTGCATAGTTCAGAATTTCTCGATACGGGTGTCCTTCACTGACCGCGGTTTTGACGTCGCACCAGAGATGAACTTCAGACGGCACCACTCGTTGCAGCCGGCGCGCGGCAGTGTGATAGGCGGATTCACCTCCAACCGGATACCACGCGATCTCAGGCTCGTTCACTGAGCGAGTGGGCAGCACGTGCAGCAGATGTAATTCGGCCTGATGCTCCTGCGCGATCGACAAGCCATACTTCAAGGCCAGCTCCGAGTAATCTGAGAAGTCATATGCGACCAGAACACGCTTGATATTTACAGTCAGCTCGTTGCTGACAAACTCCTGCTCGTCGTTGTGCATAACAAGCACGGGGCACGGAGCGTTGCGGCAAACTGACTCCGCCGTGGAACCGAGCAGCGCCGCGCGATGCGGACGACGTCTCGAGCGCATCACGATCAAATCGACATTCTCGACTTGCGCTTGCATCATGATTGCCTCGCCAACGTCGTCGGCAGCTGCAACGATTAGACGCGCGTCAGAAGGACGAATATGTTCCGACACAGATGCTGTCAGTTTTTCTTCGCCACCGATGTCCGGCGTGCAGTGAAACAAAATAAGTTCCGCGTCGTGCGCGCGAGCGAGCGCCAGTGCATAGCGCACCGCTTTTCCGGAGAGCGGCGACAAGTCAGTGGGGCAAAGAATGCGTTTGATATTGATCATTGAGTTAATCCCATCAAGGTCGAATCGCTACTTTCATTACGCCATCCATTCGCTCACCAAACAGATCGTAAGCTTGCGCAATATCGTCCAGGGCGAAAGTGTGTGTGAGCAATGGCGTGAGATCGACACGACCGCGCCGCACCACCTCCAGCAACCGCCGCATGCGCTCTTTGCCACCAGGACAAAGCGTCGTGACGATGCGATGATCTCCGATGCCCGCAGCGAATGCTTCGTAGGGAATTGCAAGCTTGCCTGAATAAACGCCGAGACTCGACAGTGTTCCGGCAGGCCGCAAACATCGCAACGCGCTTTCGAAAGTTTGTTGTGTTCCCAGTGCTTCGATACTCACATCGGCGCCGCCACCGGTGAGACGTTTTACTTCCGCGACAACATCGACGTCGCGATAATCGAGAGTGACGTCGGCGCCCATACGTTTCGACATTGCGAGCCGATTCTCATCACCATCGATACCGATGATCAGCCCGGCTCCCATCAGCTTCGCGCCGGCGGTTGCGCACAAACCGATCGGACCTTGCGCAAACACAACAACCGAATCGCCGATCTTTATTCCTGCTGACTCAGCGCCGCTGAAGCCGGTTGAGGCAATATCGGCAAGCAGGACCACTTGTTCGTCCGTAAGTTCGTCAGGAATCTTCGCGAGATTCGCCTGCGCATAAGGCACCTTAAGAAATTCAGCCTGCGCGCCGTTGATTGTGTTGCCGAAGCGCCATCCGCCGAGTGCTTCGTAGCTTTCACCGTGACCGCACTGTGACGAGTGGCCTGATAAGCACGCGCTACATTGACCGCAAGGCGTGATCGCTCCGACGAGTACGCGCTCGCCGATGTCATAACCGGAAACGCCTGGGCCGAGTTCCTCGATGACTCCAACCGGTTCGTGACCGATCACGAGACCGGGCGCAACCGGATATTCACCTCGCACGATGTGAAGATCAGTTCCGCAAATCGTGGTAAGCGTCACGCGTATGACCGCCTCACCCACGCCGGCCCGTGGTTTGTCGACCTCTTCGACACGGATGTTGTTCTTACCGTGAAAAACATTTGCTCGCATTTTGATCACTCTTTCTCAATGCAATGTGGACATTATGCGATCGAGAGCGTCATCAACTCTGCGCAAACGTGCTCGCAGTTTCTTGCGGTGCTCTTCGCTGTCGTCTCTCAAGAGTCGCTCGCAGAGCTCTTCGCGTTCTCCGTGCAAGCGGTTCCACAGAAATCCGTCTCGTCCGCCAATAGAGATTTCAGCTAAGTGAATAGTGCGTTCTTCGCGCATGTTTTTGCCTCCTTAACACTCGACTATGAATGCGAAACTTGCCAATACTTTTCATGTGCCTGTTTGGCCCAACTCCAGAAACGACCTTGTCTGACAGTCGCCTGCTTATCTGTCCAGAGATCTTTGTGCAGGTAAAGGCTATCGGCTCCAAGTTCGTCGATCACAAATCTCATTTCGTGCCGGTAATGAGTAGCAGGCATGCGCCCTTCGATCTCCGCTACCAGGTTAGTCGCTGCGACTTCGGCTTGTCGCACGGCCATATGGCCCATCTTGGGCCCGTCGAAATTTGTGCAATCGCCAACTGCATATACTCGTTCACAGCCGTTAACACGCATGGTCGAATCGACGTTGATGAAACCCTCTTCGTTTGTGATTCCAATGTATGAAGCTGCCGAAGAACCGCGAAACGGGGGCATCAGCATGAGCAGGTCGAAACTGATCGCATCGCCACTCTTCGTCATGGCTGAGTTTTGCGTCAGTGACTCGATGCTGAGGTTGGGCAGGAATTCGATTTGATGTTCGTCGAGCGCTCTCTTGAGTGCAGCGGCGCCGGTAAGATCTCCGAGTTCTGATTCCAACGTGGTGGGACTGACGATCGTTATCCTCGCGCGCTCGCGTTCACCGTTCTCTTCAAGCCTGCACGCGAGAGCAAAAGCGCTTTCGTAAACCGGCACAGGTAGTCGGGCGCCTAAACACTGACCGAAAACAGCTCTTCCCTCGCGGAACTTCTTAACTGCTTTACCAAAACTGATCGCCTTGTCGACATTCAACAGATGATGAGCATGCTCGTAGAAGCCGGTGATGCGTTCGGTTGCGAGCCGTCGTCCGAGTGCAAATACGAGATAGTCGTAAGCTAGTTTTCCTTCAACCTCTCCGTGTGCAATCGTAACGCTTCGTTCCGAGGGATCGAGATGAGCGACTTCAGCTTCGATGAAGTTGATTCTTCGGTTGAGCATTGAACGCCTCAAGTCGAAGGCAACGTCGGCCGGCTCGGATTTCCCGAAGGCGAGTCGTACCAATGCCGGGTAGAAAACAAACTGCCGGCTTCGCGATACGAGCGTGATCTGATGTTCGTCGCCGAGTACTTCGGCGAGACGTTCTGCGGCAACGACACCACCGAACCCGCCTCCAAGAATCAAAACTTTCGCCATCGCAACAGTCTCCCTGTTTCGGCGTGTGCACGACGTGTACCATGTTGTGTTTGAGGGTTTAGACGTGGTCTGAAGCCGATGTTGCGGGGTATTACGCAGCTTGCCGGAAATTTCCCGCAGATGCCGCGCAACGGCCAAAGGCGCGAGATATGAGATCGCGGAGAGCGCCTAAAGGCGCGGCAAGCGAAACAGCGCCAAAGGCGCGGAATATAATAGCCAAGGGCAAGCGCGAAGCGCGTCGCTCCTGGTTAACTCCAACAAATAAAGGGCCGAGGCCTGAAAGGCGGGAATACGTATCACGCCCTTGCAGGGCTGGGGCGTAATTTTTTATTTCGTTTCCAGGGGCGACGCGCTTCGCGCTTGCCCTTGGTCAGATACATCATCAAAGAAAGGGTTGAGGCCTAAGGGCCGAGATACGTATGTCGCCCTTTTCAGGGCTGGACGCGCTTTTTTAATTTCACCAGGGCGACGTCCCGACAGAGTCGGGACTTGCTTCTGGCTGTCATATTCCGCGGCTTTGGCGCTGTCTTATCGGCGCAGAAGTTCGGCGAGGGTCTTGAGGAGTTTCTCGGCCGTATACGGTTTGTTGAGGAAGACGGATACACCTTCGAGCGTGCCCTCGCCTGCGTGGAGTCCAGTTCCCAAACCACTGGCAGCGATAATACGCACGTTCGGATTCATCCGCTGGAGCGCGCGAATCGTGGCTGGACCATCCATAAACGGCATCACCATATCCGTGAGAACTGCGGCTATCTCGTTTTTCTTGTCAGCGTAGAGTGCAAGCGCCTCAGTGCCGTCGCTCGCAGTAAGCACCGTGTATCCGAAAGTCTCAAGCGTGCCGCGTGTTATCTCGCGAATTGACTCTTCGTCGTCCACCACCAGAATCAACTCGCCATTACCAAGCGGAAGCTCCGTCTGCGCTGCGGCTGAATCAACCGTGCCAGGCAAATTGAGCGCGGGCAGATACACGGTAAAGCGGCTAC
>DATEWS010000451.1:0-28838 GCA_035257785.1 Pyrinomonadaceae bacterium | reverse complement strand
CACAACAATTGTGCTTTTTGTGCCTTTTTGTGGGCTAACTTAATTCTTGCTTGGTTCGTTGCGCGCTTTAAGAATCTTGCGCAGCTTCATGCGCGCTTTGTGCAACTGCGACTTGGAAGTGCCGACAGCAACGCCGAGCATCTTCGCGATCTCTTCGTGTTCGTGACCTTCAACGTCGTGTAACACAAAGACGGTTCGATATCCCGGCGGTAGTTGTGTTAACGCATTATCCAGCGCGATGCGATCCATGATCGGCATCGAGTTGGGGTTTTCAGTGCCGCTGACGATCTGTACCGGCGTCTCACCTTCCTCAGTGGTTTTCTCCATCTTCACACTGCGTTTCCGGAAGTGCATCAGACACTGGTTGACCGTCAACCGGTGCAGCCATGTCGTGAATGCAGAATCGCCACGGAAGCTGCCGATCTTGCGAAATAACTGTATGAACGCCTCCTGGGCGAGATCTTCAGCCTCAGCCGCATTCTGCGTCATCCGCAGACACAGTGAATACACCCGCCGGTTGTGACGCTCATAAATCTTCTCAAACGCGCCCATGTCGCCTTTGCCGGCGGCGATAGCCAACGCCAAATCCGAATTTGGCGCTGGTTCAGATTTCGTTGTGGCCGCCAGGCCACCGTGCAAAATTGGGAAGACTTCACTATTTGTCATGCCTCTTTACTGAGCAAACGAGGGGCCATTGAAACGTCACGAAAAAGGCCATTTCTAACGAAATTTTGACGCTGAATTTGACGATTTTCGACGAAAGCGGGTTTGGGGTACGGAAACCGTGTACTGGCAGGAAAGTATTAGAACGGCATTAAACCAAATGCAACGAACTTTTTAGAGATCAGCAAAAGTATCAGGCGCAGTCAGCAGGAGCAGGAAACCCTGCTCCTGTACGCTGCTCCTGCATTCTGTCTTACGGTCGTACTGGCGAAGACGAACTCGTAGCCGGCTGGTTCATGCCGCGATTGATAATCATCTTCACGTCCACACGTCGATTCTGTGAACGACCTGCGGCCGTGGTGTTATCAGCCACTGCCTCCGTCTTGCCATAACCCATCGGGGTGACAAACCGGCGGAGCGGAATCTTGTGCTGGACCGCCAGATATTGAACGACAGCCTGGGCACGTTGCTGGCTAAGCCGGAAATTCTTCGCGTCGCTGCCGGTCGAATCAGTATGTCCGGCAACTTCGATCATGAACGCACGAGCATTCAAGGTCTTCGCGGCAAGCTCGTCGAGTTGCGTCTTGGCTTCAGGCGAAAGCACGGCGCTGTTCGTGCGGAAAGTAACCGAAGTAGTTTCCTGCACGTCGTAGTCGTCAAGGGCCGAAACGCGCTCATTCACAGCCTTCACTTCAGCACGCGCTTCTGCTGCCACTGCATAAAGCTCGTCCATCTGACCCGCCATGCGTTCCTGGTTGGCTTCGACCGGACTCACGCGTGTATCCGAAGTGATGGCGGCACGCATGTCGGACTCATTGAACCGAATCTTGTCGGCCACTAACTGACCCTGGTTGTTGCCTTTTCCTTCGACCTCAACGATCAATCCTCGCAGGATGTCAGTCACCGGATATTTCTTTCCGGAGCGAAGGAAACCACCGTGGGTCTTGATGCTCGTATCGTCAGTAATGAGAACTTGATAGTCAGCGCGACTGCGGTCGCGAATAGTGAACAGGTCTGCATCGCGGCTGATGACAACACCTCTGAACTTCATCTTTGAACCACTCGGAACCGAACGCAGTGTCATGTTCGGGTTCTGTGCGGTTTGCGTGGTCGTCGTCTGGCCCATAACCGCAGGCGCCAACGACACTAAGACGGCCAGCACGCAGCCCACCGTTATCGGGTAAAGTCTCTTAAAGCTCATAGTTATTTGCTCCTTCAATACTTAATTAGGAATGCAAATAGCGCACTCCGTCTGCGTCTATTACTGTCGGGGCAATTTAATGGTGGGGGTCCAAAAAAGATTAGCAAAAGGGCCCTGAAAATCAAAGGCTGTATTCAAATTAGAACAATGAGCCCTGGCGTGGATTAATAACCCTGCGCTTGTCGTCAAAAACAGTGCGACCATTGAGGCTTGGTGAGATTGCATTTTCGTGACGAATGAGCGCTTCAAAGTCCGCTTTTGGTTTCAAACGTTTTTCAACCATCCGAACGAAGCTGTCGAGACGACGAAATCCATCGAGCTTCTCCGTGTGACCGACTTTCGCTGCGTTGAGTGTGTTACGCAGGAAATGCAGCGACTCGTCGTAAGTCTTTAAAGGCACAGGATGCGGGTGTCCATCTTTACCGCCATGCGCGAATGCAAATCGTGCCGGATCGTTGAACCGGCTCGGCGCACCGTGAACCACTTCCGCGACGAGCGCGAGTGATTGCAATGTGCGTGGTCCAAGCTTTTCGAGCAGCAGCAACTCGGCAAAATCGTGTAGTCCACGTTCGTAAGCCACGGCGAGAACTGCTCCGAGTCGTTTCCGATCAACGTTCTTCTCGCGCACTTCGTGGTGCGACGGCAGACGCAGATGACGAGCTTCACTCAGAGTTTTTTCCGGATGTTCATGCGCGATCTCGAGCAGCGCCGTTTGGGCTCGATCCGCGCGCGAGTCGACGAGGTTCATGATCGTTCCCTGGTTCTCGCCGAAGATCGCCGTGTGCGGCTCGTTCACAAAGTCGCGCACTGACGCTGAGTGCCAGTGGTATCGACGAGCCAGGCCGTTCGCGTCGTTCAAGCCTTGTTGCACTACCGCCCATTCGCCTGTTGCACTCAACACGAAGCTGTGAAGATAGATCTGAAAGCCGTCGTTGATGGCGTTATTGTCGATGCGAGCAGTAAGCCTACTGGTGCGGACGAGTGCGTCGCCGTCGAAACTACCGCGCTCAGCGAGTGAACGAAGTTCGTTTGGGGTGTTGCGCGAAGACTTGCCGCGGCCACCGCACACGTACAGCCCGAGCTCGTTCGCACGCGGAGCGAGGCCACGTTTCAACGCGCCCATCACGGAAGTAGTGATGCCGGACGAATGCCAATCCATTCCCATCACTGCGCCGAACGCCTGGAACCAGAATGGATCGCTGAGTCGAGTTAGAAAAGCTGATGTGCCGTAGTGATGAACAATCGACTCCGTGATCGCGGTGCCGAGTTTAGTCATGCGCTCGGCAAGCCACGGCGGAACACGACCGCCATGAAGAGGAAGATCAGCGATGCCCGAGCGTTTCATCCGTGTAAATCCGTGTAATCCGCGGCGTCTATTCTCGCTTACTTACTCGCCCAATGTAAAAGCCCGCCCCGAAGATCATCGTGAGCAATAAGAACACTGGGATCAGCATGACGAACGTGTCCCATAACTGCTGTAACATTCTTGCGACCTCCTTCAGATTGAGTGAGGTCATTGGGGCGAGATGAATTCAATGTAATGGATCGCAGCAACCCTGGGCAACAAATTTCCACAAAACTTTTCTCGCGTCAGGCTACTCGCCTACAAAATTCTGCATCAATAGGGTTAGCCAATTGAATGGTTCCTCGCGCGGTCTCCCCCGCATGGTCTAGTAAGAGTAACTTCTGAGACCACGCTGTTCTCCGGTCTCA
The DNA here is from genome assembly GCA_035257785.1 of Pyrinomonadaceae bacterium. Classification (GTDB taxonomy): domain Bacteria; phylum Acidobacteriota; class Blastocatellia; order Pyrinomonadales; family Pyrinomonadaceae; genus PSRF01. The sequence continues at coordinate 25,261 of DATEWS010000451.1, read as the reverse complement.
AAAAATTTACAACCAGGGATTTTACTCAGGCAGCGACACGCTTGTTGTGCGCCGGCATTACGCCCACGTGTGTCTTGCAGACAAGGATGATCTATGCGCCGCCGATTATTTCTCAAATGGACCACACTCGCCATCGTTGCGACCTTAACTGTCTTGACGATCTTGCGCCTCGCGCACTCCGACACTGCCGCCGCTGCAAAAGACGATGAGAAACCGCAGAGTCGGGGCAGCATTCAGGTCCTCGATGACAAAGGAAAACCTTCAGCCGAAGTTCCTTTGAAACACACGTGGGTTAAAGCGCAGGTGAGTGGCTCCATCTCGCGCGTCACAGTCACTCAGGATTTCGAAAACAACTTCCCGAACAAGATTGAAGCGGTCTACACGTTCCCACTGCCGCAAGCTGCCGCCGTTGACGATCTGACGATGCGGATTGGTGACCGCACGATCAAAGGCAAGATCATGCGACGCCAGGAAGCACAAGCCGCGTACACCGCTGCAAAAGAGCAAGGCAAAGTGGCCAGCCTGCTCGATCAGCAGCGCCCGAATATCTTCACGCAGCAAATCGCCAACATCATGCCGGGCCAACAAATTCAAATCATCATCAGCTACGTTGAGACCCTGAAGTATGAAGACGGATCTTACGAGTGGTCGTTTCCGATGGTGGTTGGCCCGCGTTATATGCCTCGTTCAAATGGCCAAGAGTTGCACCATAGTCCTGCCCACGCACGTAACGGTCACGATATCTCGCTCGAACTCGATTTGGATGCGGGTGTGCCGATCCTCGAAGTCAGCTCACTAACTCACGAAACTGAAGTACAACAACTCAGCGAACATCACTCCGTCGTTCGTCTGAAAGATCGCGCCACCATTCCGAATAAAGATTTCGTTCTCACCTATCGCGTTGCCGGCGACTCCATCAACGATGCCGTCCTCGCCCATCGCTCCGAAAGGGGTGGCTTCTTCACTCTTATCTTACAGCCACCCCAGCGCGTCTCACCGGAAGACGTGATGCCGAAAGAGTTGGTCTTTGTTCTGGATACTTCGGGTTCGATGTCCGGCTTCCCGTTTGATAAAGCCAGAGAAACGATGAGCCTCGCACTCAACAACCTTTACCCGCACGACACGTTCAACTTAATTACCTTTTCGGGCAGCACTGACATCCTCTTCCCCGAACCCGTGGCGGCTACTCCTGAGAATCTGGCAACGGCCAAAACATTTCTTGATGGGTACAGCAGCGGCGGCGGCACAGAAATGATGCAGGCGATCAAGGCTGCGCTCGATCCTTCAGATTCTCAGTATCATGTGCGCATCGTGTGTTTCATGACCGACGGTCTCGTCGGCAACGACATGCAGATCATTTCGGAAGTACAGAAACATCCGAATGCGCGTGTGTTTGCGATGGGTTTCGGAAGTAATCCCAATCGTTTCCTGCTCGACAAGATGGCCGAATATGGCAGAGGCGAAGTCGACTATGTTTCAGACCAAGGGGATACATCGGCCGCCGCGCGCCGTTTCCATGAACGCATTCGCAATCCTTTGTTAACTGACCTCACGGTTGATTGGGGCAGCATGCCGGTGAGCGACGTCTATCCAAAGAACATCCCTGACCTCTTTAGCGCGAAGCCCGTGATTCTCTCGGGACGATATTCGTCCGGCGCTGAAGGAACGATACGTTTGAAAGGAAAAATGGCGGGCCAGGAATTCGTGCGTGAGATCAGAGTGAAACTGCCGGAGACTGAAGCTGATCACGACGTGCTGGCAACATTATGGGCCAGACGCAAGGTCTCCGATCTCATGGGCCAGGAGTTGGCCCAATCGCCGGAAAACAAACCTCAACAAGAACAATTGCGGGAAGAGGTCACGCAACTGGGTCTGACGTTCAAGCTGATGACGCAGTACACGTCCTTTGTCGCGATCGACGATCAGATCTTTACTGGTGCTGATGCGCCGCAACGTGTCGATGTTTCATCGAACGTCGTAGGCATTACGGAGTGCGTCACTATTGTTAGTGGGAGTCCCGGATTTACCTGTGCTCTATACTCAACAATCGCTGTACGTACCATCTCGGAATTGCCGCTGCAAGGGAGAAGTTACAACAGTCTGGTAGCTCTGACGCCCGGCGCGAGCGCCAATCAATCCGCCAATTCCCTGTACAACGTTGATCTTGCAATGAATGGTCATCGACCAAACGCAAATGAGTTTAAGGTTGATGGCGTGAGCGCGAAGTTCGGCATCGCCGCGGGCGGTGAAAGTCCCGGGTCCTCTGCGTCAGGTAATGCTCCAGCGCTGACTGCAAGTGGTGGAACCAATGGCATTGCTTCGCTCGACGCGATTGCTGAGATAAACATTCAAACACTTGCCACAAAGCCCGAGGACGGTCCCGGCGCAGGCGCGCAGATCAACGTGAGCACGCGCGCCGGAACCAATGAGTTTCATGGTTCTGTGTTTCATTTCTTCGGGAACGACGTCTTCGATGCGAGTGACTGGTTTGCCAACAGTCGCGGTCTTGAGCAACCACCGAGAAGACTGAATCTTTTCGGCGCTTCGTTTGGTGGTCCAATCAGACGCGATCACACGTTCTTCTTCGGCGCGTACGAAGGACTGCGATTGCGGCAACCATCCGTCGGAGTCACGGATGTGCCTTCACTAAGCTCGCGAACTGCCGGATCGTTTCTGAACGCGTTTCCATTACCGACTGGTCCAGCGCGGCCTGATGGTTTCGCCGAGTTCGCAGCGAGCTTCGCAAATCCGGTGCGACACGATGTTGGCAGTTTGCGACTCGAACATAACTTCACTTCCGGATCGAACGTGCTGGGACGTTATAGCTTCGCAGACTCCGACGCGTCACAGCGCGGCGCAAACGGCTTTTCACTCAACACCACTAATCGAGTTCGCACCCGAGCACGAGCATTCACCGGATCGCTGATCCACCTGTTCTCGCCAGTTATGCAGATGGAGTTGCACGCCAACTACAGTCGCGCAAGGGTGAACGGCGCATATCTGCTCGACGACGTTGGCGGCGCGGTAGTGCCTGACAATCTCTCCCCGTCAGCATTTACTTTCGATCTGAGTTCGCGTAACGCGGCGTTCATGCGCGGCGACGAGACAGCGAGCGTGCAACGCCAGTTTAATTTGGTTGGCTTCGTGCAAAGAATCAGCGGCAATCACGATCTAAAGTTTGGTGCCGACTATCGCCGCTTCTCACCCACTATCGGGCAGCGAGCATCGGAGCAAAACGTTCTGTTTACCGGCGGTGTGCTGTCTCGCATCAGCTTTGTGAATCACGACACTCCGCAGGAGCCGGTGTTCAATAGGTTATCGCTGTTCGGACAGGATCAGTGGAAACCGTCATCGCGAGTGACACTCGTGTACGGCACGCGTTGGGAACTCGCGCCGGCGCCATCGACCGACGGCCAGCAACTGTGGAACACGACGTTCGGCAATTTCGCTCCGCGCGCGAGCGTTGCTTATCAAATGGATCAGAACGCTAACACGGTGTTGCGAGGATCTGTGGGTGTTGTATACGACGTGAGCCAGGACCGCTCCGGAAACTATTTCGCAAACTCGATCCCCTTCGTCTCGGGCGACAGCGCGCTGCCTGTCATTGCTTTTGATCGCCAACTGAAAGTGCCGTACTCGATTGACTGGAGTGTTTCACTCGAAAGAACTCTCGGATCAGATCAAGAAGTCTCTGCTGTCTATGTTGGTTCGTCAGGCAAGAGACTGCTGCATACCGAGACTCTTTTTGATGAGGGTTTTCTGCGACTCGTAACGAATCGCGGCAACTCGGATTATCGCGCTCTTCAACTGAGCTTTGATCGCTCGGTTTCTGCCAATCTCGTCGCGCACGTCTCGTACGTGTGGTCACAGTCACGCGACAATGTGAGTGAGGATTCAGAGCGAAGAGTGATCATGGCGAGCGCGAATCCTGAACTCGATCGTGGTCCATCCGACTTTGACGTCAGGCACCATCTCGCCGGCCACATCTCTTACCAACTGCCGGCGCCATTCGCGCATGGCCTGGGAAATAAACTCTTCCGTAATTGGGCGACCCATTCGATCTTCAACGCTCGCTCCGCGCGGCCGTTGAATGTCGTTTACATGTTTCCGACTTCATACGGCGTGGCGTATTTCCGACCGGATGTTGCTACCGGAACTTCGTTTTATATTCTTGACGCGACGGCGCCCGGAGGGCGACGACTCAACCCGGGGGCGTTTCTGATCCCGTCAACTTTGGAGCAAGGAAGTTTTGCGCGAAACGGCTTGCGCGGTTTTTCGTTCAGCCAGGTTGATTGGGGATTACGCCGGAAGTTCAACTTCAGCGAAACCGTCGCGCTACAGATTCAGGCGGATGCTTTCAATGTGTTCAATCACACGAATTTTGAAGATCCGGTTGGGAATGATCTCGTCGCGGGGAATAGTCTTGCGTTTGGTCAGTCGACATCAACGAGCGGTGCCCGGACTATGCGATTCTCGGTGAAGTTCCTCTTCTAGCTGCGAATTTTTTCACGCAAAGGCGCAAAGTTTACGCAAAGGCGCAAAGGAGAATGAACCCTTCTTTGCGGGCTTTGTGTGAACTTTGCGCCTTTGCGTGAAACCCTCTCTGAATTTGCGCTAGAATGCTGCACGAAACTGCTTTCGAGAAAACTCGTATTGGTTATTCATGACTGACGCAGAAGACTCGGCTGGTAAGGTAAACGAAGACGCAAGGAAAAAGCGCGAGGAAGCGCTACCCGAACGCCTGCTGCGTCGCGTGCTCGAAGGCATGGGCAGCGTCGTCGACCGCGGGCTCGGTCGCACAGTCGAACCGCGAAGCGGACTCACCACTTCGAAACTCATCGAGCGCATGAAAAAGTTGATCGATGAGCGCGTTCGAGACGAAGGCAGGAAAGGCAGGATCGCGCCGCACCACCTCGTCCTCAAAGTCGAGTGGGGCACGCATTCCGAAGCACCGCCCGAAATTCTTCACGATCTGAAAAACGAAGTGCTCGCCGCCGCGATCGATCACATTAACGATCATCGTTACCGCACGCTTGGACCAGTTACGGTCGACGCCGAAGTCGACATCTTCACCACCGGAATCTCCGTCGATCCGACTTTTGGAGAATTCGAAGAGGATCTCAGGCGTCAGGACGAAGAGATGCGCGCCGCTAAATTGGGTTTGCCGATTCCGGGCGCGGCGCCGCCGATGCCTGACATCCAGGTGATCGCACGCGTTACTATGCCAGCCGGCACGCGCGAAATTCCGCTGATCTTCAAGCCCGGAGGCAAACGACTCAACGTCGGCCGCGCCGCTGATAACGAACTCACCTTGAACGACGCAAGCGTGTCGAAGATTCATGGCGCGCTCTTGATGACTGCCGAAGGCACGCTTCTCGTTGCCGACACTGGTTCGACCAACGGCACTTACCTCAACGGGCGTCGCATCTCTTATGGTGAATCACGATTGATCGAAGACGGCGATGTGGTTGGTTTTGGAGACGTAGAAGTACGATTGCGTAAAAGTGAGTAGCGAAACTGGATGAACGGATTCATATTACTTCTACTTCTCTTCCAAACTTCTGCACCTACTCCCCTTCCGACTCCGCATGTGCCCGAACGAACCCCGGCGCTGTTCACGCTGATCTACGTCGGAGGTTTCGGCTTCGTCATTTTGCTCTTACTGCTCGGACTGATTCGCAGTCGTCGCCAGATCGGTCCTGCTATTCCTGAAGACCTTCCCAAAGAAGTCCGAAAAAGACTCGGGTCAACTTCAACCAATCGCGGATTACGCGCTCTGCGCTGGTTTTTTATCCTGCTTGCGTTCGGCCTCTTTGGTTTTCATATCTACTGGGCGCAATACGCTGTAGAACAAAATGAAAAGTTTCAGGACTTGAGTTACAAGGACCTGCGCGTGCGCCGGCTTTCGCAATCTACGCTGCGCGGCTGGATCTATGATCGCAGCGGTCGTGTGGACCAACCGCTCGCTTATTACAAACGCGATTCGAGCGGCAACATCCAGCGTGAGTATCCGATGGATAAGGCGTTGGCCCACATATTCGGATCGGATCGCGGCGATCCGGGACTCGAGCGTGCGTTGTTCGGAGTTCAGAGTGGCGCTCTGCCCGAAGCGCTTGAGATCGTTAAAGGCAAGGAAGTCGAGTTCAAAGGCAACCAGGACGTGCGCCTCACGATCGATCGTTCGCTGCAACAGGCCGCGGTGGACCAGTTGAAGGGAAAGCACGGCGCGGTCGTAGTTCTTAATCCGCAAACCGGAGACGTGCTCGCGCTTTACAGCGAGCCTTCTTACAGTCTGGCGGAAGTTGACGACGAAGCAACGTGGATTCGTCTCGAAGCGAATGAACGCGACAAACCGCTCGTCAGTCGTGCGCTCGGTGCGTATTACATTCCCGGCTCCACCTTTAAAACAGTGACTATGACTGCCGCGTTTCTGGCGGGCGAGCAGGACACGGAGTTTACCTGTAGTGGCGGTGGTTACTATGCCGCGCCCGGAGCGCCCGTGATTTTCGACGATGGTGGACCGGGCGAAGTACACGGCCGGATCAAGATCGATCAGGCGTATGAGGTTTCTTGTAACCAGTACTTCGCGCAGATGGGCGTGAAGCTCGGACCGGAACGTCTGAAACGCGCGGCGCAGTTGTTGGGCATCGGTGCTTATGACACGCCTTCGGAAGCGTTGCGTGGTCGCAAGCTGCCGGAGATCTGGGATGCGAGCACTGATGCAGTTAAACGCGCGCTCGCACCGAGGGAGGCGACGATCGTTACGGGGAAGCAGGTGACGAGATACGACCTGGCGTTGATGGGTTACGGTCAGGGTTATGCGGGACAGATGACGCCGTTTCAAATGGCGCTCGCGGCGTCGGCGATTGGGAATATGGAAGGCAAGTTGATGAAGCCCCGGATCGAGTACAACGTGGCGCCACAGCCGTTCAACCAGGTGATGACGCCGCAGACTGCGGCTCGTTTGCGATCCATCATGGGGTTGGTCACAGGTGGTCCAAGTGGAACGGCGCGCGGTGTGTTTGGACCAGTGAAGGCCGCGGGAATCAATACCGGTGGCAAAACGGGAACGGCGCAGAAGGTCGTGCCTGTTTACGATCCCAAGACTGGAGAACCCAAGACGCAACACAAGGTCGAGCGCGATAATAAGGGCAACATCATCCGCGAGTACGATGAAGTGATCATGGACAATGACCATCCGCGGATTGACGGTTGGTTTCTGTGCATCGCGCCGCTCGAGAAGCCGCAGCTTGCGATGGCGGTGATTGTTGAAGGTGGTGGTTACGGATCGAGATCCGCTGCGCCCATCGCCGCAGCGCTCGTGTTGAAAGCGAGGGACCTCGGGTATTTCAGATAAGAAACCACAGATGACACAGAAAAAAATCCGATTTTCTATCTGTGTCATCTGTGGTTAAAACATATGCGGAATCGGGCATCGTCACATCTATTAATCATCCTGATCATTCTCGGCCTCGAGATCACCGGTTATTTCGCGGTGCATCGTTCCGGCTTGTTGCGAGGATACGAAACATCGATCATCGGCGCGGTGCGCGACCTCGCGATGTTCGTTCCACTGATCTTCCTGGTGCTCTGGCTCTCGCGCAGCAAGAGATTTGCCGGCAACTGGGTTCTCTTCACCACCGCGATTCTCCTGTTCGCCTTCGGCATGCTGATCCAGTATCGCCTCTATAGCGATCCGGAATACAACGCGCGTAACAAAGCCGCTGCGCGCGAAGAGAAGATGCAGGCGCTGCGTACGCGCTACATCATGGAGAACTACGATCCCATCAAGAAACAGATGATGGGTCTGCCTCCAACTCCGGCCCAGCCGATCGATATCAGTCAACTCCCGAAAAAAGAGTCGAACTACTCACTCTGGAACGCCATCACTTCGAGTTACACATGGATTCCAGTCTTCTCGTTCTTCGCTTTCGCGATCGCGTATTCGTTGTGTGCGCGTGACGGTTTTCTCTTATGGCTACAGCGAAATAGTTTCATCATCGTATTGTTCACGCTTGCTCCACTCGCGATCGCAGTCGTCACATCCAGCGCTGGTAAAGCACTCGGTAACATGACGCCGTGGGAACCTTCGAAGATCCCGTTCCTCGTCGGCTTCGCAGGCATTCTCACCGCTCGTTACAAAGATCTCGCTGAGACTTACTGGGGCATTCCACGCGCGCGCGACATCGTGCCGCTACTCGTGATGGCAATATTGCCATTTGTTCCCTTCTTCGCACTCAAAGACTTCGGCCAGATGTTGATCTTCAGCGGCGCTTACACGACGCTTTATCTCGTCGCTGTTCGTCGCTGGCCACAACTGCTTCTCTTCGTCGGTTCGGTGCTGCTCGTGATCAGCATCCTCGTCGTTGGCGCGTTACCGCGCGACATACAGGAAAAAGTGCCGCTGCTGCCGACGATCGCACGCCCGATCAGCGCTGCACTTCCCTCTCGCATTCAACAACGCTTCCATCTCTGGCTCGATGGTTTCGATCCGCCGTCGCCGGAAGTCTCGTGGTGGAAGAAAGACTACGATGAAGCACTGAAGAAGGATCCGAAACTAAAAGAACTAGCCGAGCAGAGCCCGGCGATGCAGAAGACTGTTAACGTTGATATCTGGTTCGACCAACTCGCCTTTCAACCCGCGCAGGCGCAGTTTGGAATCGCCTCCGGCAAATCAACCGGACGCGGCTTTGGTCTGGGTTTTCCGGAAGTGATCCCGATTGCCGACTCCGACTACATTTACGCCGCAATTGCTGAAGAAACCGGCCTCGCTGGTGGGGCTGTGATCATCCTCGCGATCATTATTTTTGTGGTCGCAGGAGTTCGCACTTCGCTGGAGGCGCGTGATATGTTTACGAAGTTATGCGCGGCAGGTCTAACAGCGTTTGTCGGTTTTCAAGCCCTCGTGAATATTGGCGGTATCTTGCGTGCTTTGCCGATGACTGGAATCACGTTGCCGTTTGTGAGTCACGGTGGTTTCAGTTTGATTACTAGTTTTGCGATGCTCGGGATGCTGATGGCGTTTTCAAGTAGAAATGCCCGCGATCGTGTCATAGCGGATCGGCCGGTAGCTAAGAGTTCTTCTCCCCTTAAGCTGGAGGCAGTTGAATGAGCGAAGACACTAAAACCTTTCAGGTCCACTCCGCAGCCCTGACGGACCGCGGCCTGAACGAACGGCGCCCACTGAACGAGGACGCACTCCTCCACGATCAGGGTCGTTCCATCTTCGCTGTAGCGGATGGCGTCGGTGGCGCTGAGGCGGGCGAGGTAGCGTCGCAAACAGCGATCGAAGTTCTCGACGAAGCGTTTCGACACCAGGTTGACGGCGCCGACGTTGAAGACTTGATGGAGCTCGCCATTCAACGCGCGAATGCTTCCATTCACCAGATGGCCCAGGAGCACGCGAAGTTTTCGATGATGGCGACTACGATCGTCGCGCTCCATCTCAAAGGCAACGTCGCGACGTTCGGTCACGTCGGTGATTCACGTCTCTACCGTCTCACTCCGGACGGGCAACTGCACCGCGAAACTGAGGACCACTCGATCGTCGAAGAAGAAGTGCGGGCCGGACGAATGACGCCCGAGCAAGCCGCGAATCATCCCAGTAAGAACGTCATCAGTCGTGCGCTCGGCGCTGAGCAGGCTGTCGAAGTTGACATGAAGACGATGGAAGTCGAAGACGGCACGGAGTTTCTGCTCTGTACTGACGGCATCACTCGTCACGTTTCCGACAACGAGCTGCGGCAGCTAATGGTTATCAGCAACAGTCTCGACGATCTTTGCAGTGAGTTGAAACGACGTTGCTACGAGCGTGGCGCGGAAGACAATTTGACTGTGATCGTTGTGCGTGTTGGCGAACATTTGAAAGCCGGCGAGCGTTTGGCAGATCTGGAACCGACGATTACGCCGGAAACGGAGCCGGTTTACGCGGTCCAGAGCAACGGTTCTGAACCGGAGAACACTTTTGTTCCGGCTTCGCGCATCGCGTTTCCGGCGCCTGCGACGGCAGCCGCAGTTGTGACAGAACCACTCAACGTTGCGGCGCCTGTGGCGGCGAAAGGAGGCAGTGGCGTGGGGCGCTTGTTAGGTGTTCTGGTCGTGCTGTTGTTAATCGGCGGAGCTTTTTATGCAGGCGCGCGTTACAAGGAACGAATTCCCTTCCTGGCAACCAGGGCGCAAACACCGGCGGTTTCCGCGCCAACGAGCACGCCGGTTCCGGAGGAGCCTTTTGTGAAGTTCGAACGTGCGCGAAGGCAAGTCGATCAGGATCCACGCGCGTGGCTCGCGAACGACATCAGCAAGGAGTTGCTGGCGTCAAACGTTCAGAGTCCACTCGATTCGCCGAATGCGGATTTTTTGTATCTTTACGGTCGCGCAAATCTTCTGACCGGAAACACTGACGAGGCGAGCAAGGCTTTTGACGCCGCGATCAGTAAAGCGGATGCAAATCCCTCGCCCGCAAACGCCACGATCAAAAGAGAAGCAGTTCTCGGCCTCGCGGCTGTTAGCGTTCGCACTCAGCGTGACCGTTGGAAAGTGCTGAATCATTACGAAGAACTGACCAAACCTCCCTCCAACTCAAACGCCCCTTAGGCACAGAACCATGATCTCTTGTGAGGCATCTAAGGTGCGAAATGAGCCACAAAAAGGCACCAAAGGCACGTAGGCGTAAAAGAACGGTTTGGTTCTGTTAGGTGCCTTGTGTGCCTTTTTGTGGCTAAAAATTAAATGTCGGAACTCAAACTTCAACAGAGCAGACTCGATGGGCGGTATGACATCCTCGAATGCCTCGGACGCGGCAGTTATGCTGAGATCTACGTCGCCAACGACAACGCCGCACCTGAAGGCGCAGCGCGCACCATCGTCATCAAGGCGCTGAATCTCTATCTCCAGGACGCGCCGGATGCCGAGCTCGAGCGAACTCTGGTCACGAATTTTCAGAACGAAGCGGTGGCGCTCGATCGGGTGCGCCATCCGAACGTCATCAATCGCCTTGGTCACGGAACCGCCATCGATCTCGCGGGCACAACGTTTCATTACATCGTGCTCGAATATTTGCCCGGCGGCGATCTCTTTGCGTTGACGAAGACGCGACCGTTATCGCTCAAGCGAGCGCTGTTTTATCTCGAGCAGGTCTGTTCCGGACTCGCACATGCGCACAAGTGCGGCGTCATCCATCGCGACATCAAACCGCAAAACCTTTTGCTCACCGCCGATCAGGAGGTCGTGAAGATCGCGGACTTCGGCGTCGCTCGTCTCGACAACACTGACGGTGCGATTACGAGAGTCGGAACAAACATCTATTCAGCGCCCGAGCACAACCCCTTAATGCAAACGGGGCAACTCGACACCACCGGATTGCGATTGCAGCACGTTCACCTGACTCCGGCAGCCGACATCTATTCGCTTGCGAAGACGACGTACACGTTGCTTGCGGGTGAATCGCCGCGTCGCTTCGCGCAACACGCAATCAGCGAGTTGCCGTCGCACATAAGCGAGGAGTTTTGGTCCAGGCCAGTGCTGCGCGTGCTTGAAAAGGCGACTCAAAATCGGCCTGAAGCTCGTTATCAAACTGTTGAAGAGTTCTGGGACGACATTGCCGATGCGAGCCTGCCGCCGACGCGGCCGTTACAGATGGTGACGCCTGAGTTGCAGCAGATGCGTCGGAAGCCGAGCGCGGATCTGTCAGTCGAGCCTGAAGAGGAGTTCACGGAAGCGGCGCCGCCGCGACCGCACTTCGATGTGCCGCGTCCGGTGCTGACCGAGCTTGATTCACAAAGACGTCCGCGGATCGTTGTGCCGATCAGTGTCGGAATGGAAACGCGGCGTCAGCGGGAACTGCAAACGCGTCAGGATGCGAGAGTTGAACCGGAACGTAGATTCGAGACGATCGGTCCACCAGTAACAGCGTCTGTATTTCCTGCCAGCCGCAAGCGGCGCGCTTTAGTTGCGTTGGGTTTGATCCTCGCGTTTTCCGGAATGCTATTGGCGACGCACAAGTACGTGACGACGCATTGGAATCCGCTGACCACCATACAGAATGTTGAGCCGATTGGGCGGCAGGGTGTGACGACGACCGATGTAAATCTGCGACCGATCGCGAGCAGCGCGAATAACGCTCCCATCGGACTCGCTGAGTCAGGATCAAAGGTTAAGATCTTGAATGCCGATCCCAATTGGTACGAAGTGCAGGTGTTGGAACATGCGCGGCCGAAGACCGATCCATACTCTTCGGACCGTGGCTGGATTCGAAAGATATACGTAAAGTTCGACTGATTTTGCGTGCGGCAGAAGGAGCGAAAGTTTGGGCCTGCTTGAATCGATCAGAAAATGGATAGACGGTGAAACAGGCGAGGATCTACTCGAAGCCGCCGACGAACATGCCAAGCCCCGCCGCGTGTGGGAAGAGTTTCTCGTGAAGATTGCGCGCGAAGTCGAGGCTGCGATGCAGCGCGAGATGTTCACGCCGCCAGGTGGTCCAACCTACATTCCCCGCGAATACATCGTTTACCTCAGCGCCGATGACGATAAGGATTGGCAGGGCGATAAGCGTCGTGGACTCGAGCAGGGACTCTTTCACGTGCTTTCCGAACGCGCGCGCGAGCTGAGCGGACAGACGCAACTGGCAGTCAAGTCATTTGCAGTTGAACTGCGTGTTGATGGAACGTTGAATAAGGGTGAGTTTCGCGTGCAGGCAGTTTGGGATGAGACGGAGAGTGGTCACACGATGGTGACGCCGCGTGTAAATCCGGGGCAGACGGCGCCCGCGTTTAATCCGAACGACACGGTGGTAGAGCGTGCTTCGGATGTAATCAGCGAGAGTGAGCAAACTGTCGTACGTCCGAAGGCGCAGGCGCTTTACTCGGTTGAGGTGTGGCGCAGCGGCGTGCGCGAAGCAGTGGTTCCCATCGCCAAAAACGAAATAACGATTGGTCGTGGTTCGCGGAGTATCTCGGTGGACCTTCCGATCAAAGGCGATCCGGAAGTGAGTCGCGTTCATGCGGTGCTGTCGCGTGATAATGAAGGGCGATACTGGCTCGTGGCGAAGGGCCGAAATCCGACGGTCGTGAATGGGAAAGAGTTAATCCGCGAAGAACCGACCGAAGTCGCGCCCGATCAGAAGATTGCGATCTGCAATTTTGTTCTGCGAATCCAGCCTAAGTAATTTTTCACGCAGCGGCGCAGCGACGCAAGGTTTTAGCGTTGTGCCGCTGCGCCGCTGCGCGAGACTTCTTCCAGGTCGGAGATGAGATCCGTGAGTAAAGTCGGGACTTGTTCACCTTCGAGGTAGCTTTTGCCGAGCATCTTCGTGATGCGTCGATCTTTGGTTTCGCCCTTGACCTCTTTCAGCATCGCTCTCGCAAACGCAGCCACAACCTTGCCATCGAACTGCTTGCCACTGTTCTCCCGCAGATCGCGTACAACGTCTTCAAACGATCGCCGCCGCCGGTAAGGACGATCCGTCGTCATTGCGTCAAATGAATCCGCTAGCGAAACGATCTTTGCGCCGATCGGGATCTGCTCGTCCGTCAATCCATCCGGATAACCACGCCCATCGAGACGCTCGTGATGGTACTTAGCCATCAACGGTATGTCCGCGTAAGGATGATTGATCGGCGACAGGATCTCGTATCCCGCCGCAGGATGTCGATTCAGTTCACTCGAATTCTTCGCATCGATGTTGTAAGGCGCGTTGATGATGTCGCGATCGACGATCAACTTGCCGATGTCGTGCAGGTATCCAGCAATCTGAATTCCCTCGACTTCTTCTTCACTCCAACCCATCTCACGCGCGATGATCTCGCTGTACCTGCCCACACGTTCCGAGTGACCCTGCGTGTACTTGTCTTTGATATCGATCGCCGCCGCAAACGCCCTTACTGTGTCGCGATAGATCGCGCGCAACTCTTCATACAGTCTTCGATTCTCTTCCGCTCGCTGCGCCACCTGTTCGAGTAAACGATGCGTGTGAATCCCGACACCGATGTGACGGACCATCGCGCGAATCGTTTCGAAGTCATCTTCTGAAAACTCTTCACCACTGGCTTTGCCGCCGAGCAGGACCATGCCTGTCACTTCACCACGCACGATCATCGGCAAGACGAGTTCGATGCCCTCGGCTGTGAGTTTGTCACGATGTCGATTAATGAAGGTGTTCGTGACCTCTGTGCTGCTGACCAGCAGTTCACTTGGATCGCCCTGGAGAAATGACTGCTTTTCGAGCTCGTCGATCTCAAACCCGTCAAACATCTGGTCGCTGAGACCCCAGAGCGCGGCGCAACGAAGTGGACCACCGGAAGTACACTCCACCACGGCACCGCGTCGCAATGCGAGCGTCCCGAGCAGCATGTGCATCGACGTACGGACCATCTCATTGAAATCGCCGGTGCCGGCAATCTCCTGGCCCAGGTCGGCAAGCGCTCCGAATGTGTGGATCAGTTTCTGAGTCGAAGGCTCCATGGAATCAGTGGACTATGGGAGTAGTCTCATAGTGCGAAAGATTCATCAGCGCTTCTCGTTCGTCTTTCGCGAGGACAACGTGGCGAGTCAGTCCAAGCATTTCGAATAGCTGGACTGTTTCGTTATTCACTTCTGAAAAGGCGATGCGAGCGCCGCATTTTTCGGCGACGTCGATGATGCCGAGGAGGATTGAGACACCTATACTGTTGACCAGTTTGGTATCGCTGAAGTCGATCACGAGCGCGCGGCACCCACAATTCAGTTGCCGGCGACATTCGCGCTCGATCTTCTCGCCGGTCAGCTTATTAAGGTAGTCGCTTGCGTAAACAACCGCAGTGGTGCCAACACAATGTGAGCGTACTAGCTTGCCACTTGGTGTATCCACTCGAAAGCTCCCTCCTGCCTCGAATGTTTGCCACTAAAAGGGACAAAAGCTTAATTGAACTTTGTTTTCTGGTTCCCTTGTTAAGATTCGCTTGCGCCTTTTGTGCTTTTCTGTGACCGCAAATACTTGGTCATGCGCAAACTGGTGCCGTCGTCGACTCGTTCAAACTCGACCTCATCCATGAGAGTTCGGATGAGTTTAAGTCCCCAACCGCGTCTTTCTTCCGCCGCTTCTTTCGCTTCTGATCCGCTATTCGCGCCGTTTAGATTGGCGGGCACGATGCCGCGACTCGAAATTGTGATGACTAATCTATCACTTTCGACGCGAAAACGTTGATAAATTTTTCGATCGGGGCTGAAACTGTGCTCGGAGGCGTTGATACAAGCCTCGACAATCGCCGTTTTTATCTGGTTGATTGCCTCCGGACGAAAGGTCAAACGCTTCGCGATCTGCTCGGCAGTGTTGGCTGCAATCAGCTCGTTGTCCTCGCCCATCGGAACCACCATCAGAAACTCGTCGCGCTCGCTCGTCTGTACGATATCGCTCACAACAGCCTCGCCTAGACGCGCAGCAAGCAGGCCCAGTTGCTGACGACTCGAGCCAAAAGCTTTGCGACGCTCGAGTAATCGTCCGGCCTGGTCTGAGAAACCTTCGTTTGAAATTAGCCAGATCTGAAAACGACTGAAGCTGAGACGCTCGGCCATGTTCTCGAGTCGATCGCACCAGGAGCGTGCGACTTCGACGTCGACTTCGAGCTTTGACTTGATGTCCGCTGCGAGCCAGATCACCTGTTGCGCGTCGGAATAACTTCCCTCTTCGAACGTGTGCGCGACAAGACAGTGGTCCTCTTCGCAGACCTGACGCATATCGTTGAAGAAAGCCGCGCAACTGGCGAGATGGATGGTCTGCGGCAGTTTAACGAACTCAGTTTCGGCTGCGAGTCCTGAGGCGATTGTCTCGCTCTCCGCGCCTCTGTACTTGTTGCTGAAGCTCTCATAGTCGAAGAGTACCGCAGGCACTCGCTGGCAGTTGAAGTGCGAGATCAAATCGCGCAAGCCCGCGTCTGCGATCTGTTTGTAGTGTCGCGCCATCGTGTGCGGCGCGCGCTTGAGAGAGTCGGCCAGCATGTCGGCCACAACGAGAGCGCGCGGCTCGTTGAGCACATCAAGTCGATAGCGAATCTTGAGATAGTCTTTCCACGCCTGTGGTCCAGCTCCGGCTTCGACTGTCGCTCCGTCCCAGTTAATAAACTCCTGCACGTGCAATCGATGCAGCACGTCTTCGAGTTCACTCGCCGCCATGTGAAGACGTTTGCGCCAGACTTCAAACGACGAGACCTGCTCTTCACCCGCAGCCGCTTCCCAAAGCAATCGAATTAGAAGATGACGCGTGTCGAGACGTGGCGAGATTTCTTCGAGTAAATCAGCAAAGTGACGGTGAATATGACCGCCGAAGAGTTCATCGACGTAGAGCCGTTGGCAATCGAGATAAGAGATAAGCGACGTGTGTTTCTCGCGTGCTGCCTGCAAAAAGATGTTGATGAAAAACGGGCTGCCGGCGAATTGTTGGACCAGCAGATCGCGCGCGATCTCGCTCGTCGTTACCTGCTGGCGCTGCGCGACGTGTTCGACGAGTTTTGTTGCGTCGTTCGTGTCGAGTTGTTCGAGACGCAGCGTGTCCAGGAATTCGAAGTCACACTTTGCGTCGTGTGCTGCTTCGAGGATCTGGCGACGCAGCCCGGCGAGAACGAAAGAGAAACTGCCACGTGCGAACACGCGCAGGATTTCCGTTCCCAAAACTACGGCGCCATTTAGATACTCAGCGAGCTGCGAACCGTCGAGCATTACGAAGGGCCGGCCACGACCGGAGGGAACGCGTTGTGGCGCGCCGAGACAGAAGCGGACCAGTGCTTTGTCGTCGTTACCGAAGCGCAGGCGGTTGTACGACTCGATGAGTTGTTCGATCCATTCGAGATCCGTAGGCAGTGCGAGCTCCTGTAATTCCTGCAAGGTTAAGGGCGCGTTTGAGACGACGGGCTCGTTGCGGCGAAAGGCGATGTATTGCTGGACGAATGTGTTGAGAAACTCGATCGCAGCGCTGACGGCTGTGGTCTCGTTGGGCGTGATCGCAAAGTAGATAGGGATGACGTCAGTGTGCTGGTTGAAGAGTTGATCGTAGGCCTGGCGCAGCAGCTCAGAGACGCCCGCAGAAGGTTCCATCAGGAGCAGCAGACCACGGCCGGCATTGGTGGGTTCCGCGTGGACCATGATGCGGTCAAGTTCCTCTGCACGGCCGACAAAGTCCTGCTGGACCACGCGGCCGAGGATGCGGCGGAAGTTTTCGCTGGGGCTGCGACTGCTCATCAACTTTTTGGCCACGGATAACACGGAAAAAATCCGGATTTTCAATCCGTGTTATCCGCGGCTAGCTTTCTTTTTCTCCGTAAAACTCCACCCGATCCTTTCCCATGCTTTTCGCCTGGTAAAGCGCACGGTCCGCGGCGGCAATGATATTTTCCGGCGTGTCCACGTTTTTCATAATCGTCGACACTCCCACACTTATAGTTACACGACCAAGAGGCTGCGACTTCCCGTGCGGAAAGGTTGTCGTCGACACCCGAGCGCGGATGCGATCCGCAATCACTCCCGCCTCGAGCATGCCCGTTTGTGGCAGCAATATACAGAACTCTTCGCCACCATAACGCGACGCCACGTCAGCCTGCCGCAGCGCGCCCTTCAAACAGTGCGCCGTGATCTGTAACGCCAGGTCGCCTGCCTGATGCCCGTTTTTGTCGTTGTAAACCTTGAAGTCGTCAATATCGATCATCAAAAAGCTCATCGGATAATCGTAGCGCTTCGAACGACTCAACTCTTCCGAGAGCCGCTCCTCGAGATACCGCCGATTCGGCAGCGTTGTGAGCGCATCCGTGATCGACATCAGTTGAAATTCAGTCGCTCGTTCCTGCCACTCGGCGCGCTCGAGCGCAAGCGCGACTTGTGGTCCAATGATCTCCAGCAAACTCAGATCGACTTCGTCATAAGTTCCGCCACCCGATTTGTCAGTGACGTTGAGCACACCAACTTTCCGCCCCCCGATCGTGATCGGATAACTGATGAACGAGTTTGTCTTGTAATGACGTTCGGCAGGCGCAGGTTTGCGACCAGCCATCCGAAGATCCGTTACCATCAACGCCTTGCCAGTATCGATAACTTCACCCGACACGCCTTCACCGACACGCACCGGCGGCACGGAACTCGGATCAGTCGAAAGTCCACTCGCAGCTTTCAGGATCAACTCATTTGCAGTTTCGTCCAACACCATCAGCGAAGCACGTTCTGACTGCAGAAGTTCTTTCGAATTACTGATAATCGAATTGTACGTCTTAACCGGATCTGCGCCGCTTATTCGCTCCAGAAAGTGTTGCAGCGAATCGGTGAAACGGGCGCGATACGCGAGCTCATTTCGCAAACGCTCTACTTCCTGTTCCAACTCCTGCTGAGCCTTCGTTGGTTCCGGCTTTGCTGGTTTTGTCGCCGCGGGTTGGACCACCTTGCCGGAGCCGTTTGACGATGCGGCTTGCAGACGTCGTGCAGCCCGCTCGACACGTTCTTCGAGCTCGGCAAGGCGCTGCGGCTCCGCGAACAGAATGTTCGCGAAGACTTCATCCGATGCGATCGATTCCAAATCTCCAGTGCGAAAGCGTTCCATCAGTTGTTGGTAATCCGAGCTCTTTACGAAAGCCCGCCCGCCGATCACCGCGAGATTTCGTTTGCCACTGATCTCAACCGGTCTCGCGAAACACGAGAGTCCCGCATGACATTTGTATTCGATCGTCCCGCCCGCTTTCATCGCCTTCGAATGAGCGGCGCCGCAATAAGGGTCGCAAAGTTGGACGTGCTCAGGCGAGGTTTGAAAGGTGTGACAAATCGAGTTGTTGTTTGACACTACCACCGCAGGCGGCTGATGGCCATCTACTAAAAGCAGAGCGAGTCCCGACGACTCCGCCAAAGCGTCCTGGGTTTCTGGCCAGGAAGTTGGCGCGTCTTCACGATGTTCCTGAGGACTCAGGGCAATGGGGGACTTCTTAACCATCAGGATCTGGGCTACAAACCTGTGGCAGACACACACTTAACCGCTTGCCACGGGAACTGAGCTACCTTCATCCGCACATGAGGAAGTTTACCCTAGTGCTAAACGTTTAATAAGAAGGGGATTTCAACTGTTTTGGGGCAGACCCGGAGCGGTGCCCGGCGCGACATCTTCGATGTGGGGTTGTGCCGGACTGATCCTGATGCAAGCCGCAAAATGCGCCGGCTTAATCTCAACTAGCTGAGGAACCACCTCCTTGCATGCCTCGATCGCGTACGGGCAACGTGTGTGAAAGCGACAACCCGTCGGTGGATTGATCGGAGAAGGCACGTCTCCCTCAAGCATTATACGCTGCCTCGCAGCTTCTACCTGTGGATCGGGGACCGGCACCGCGGAAATGAGCGCCTTCGTGTAAGGCATCAGTGGCTCTTCGTAGATGGTTTTTGCGTCGGCGATCTCAACGAGCTTGCCGAGATACATCACCGCTACGCGATCTGAAACGTGTCGAATCGCACGCAGGTCATGGGAGATGAAGAGATACGTGAGGTTCTTTTCGCGACGCAGTCGTTCGAGCAGGTTCATGATCTGCGCCTGAATGGAAACGTCGAGGGCGGATATCGGTTCGTCGGCGACGATGAAATCAGGATCGACTGCGAGCGCGCGTGCGATGCCGATGCGCTGCCGTTGACCGCCGGAGAACTCATGGGGATATCGCTTGATGAAACGTTTACTCAAACCGACAGTTTCGAGCAGTTCCTGCACACGTTGTTCAGCTTCCCTGCCGCGCGCCAGACGAAACGTCTCGAGTGGTTCACCAACAATCTGGCCCACGGTCATGCGTGGGTTGAGTGAGGCATAAGGATCTTGAAAGATGATCTGGAGGTGCCGGCGCTGTTCGCGCAACCGTTTGGGTTTTAGAAGTGCGAGATCCTGATCGTTATAGAGTACCTGGCCCGCAGTGGGTTCGGTGAGTCGCAGAATCGCGCGACCGAGTGTTGACTTACCGCAACCAGATTCGCCGACGAGACCGAGAGTCTCTCCTTTGTAAATATCAATCGAAACGCCGTCCACAGCCTTCACCACGCGCTTGACGGGATTGGTGCCGAAGAGTTTGTCGAGTGGACCACCACCACCAAGATCGAAATGCACTTTCAGATCTCTGATCGACAGCAGTGTTGATTCGTTGGCGCTCATTCCTGGATCGGCTTGCCTCCCGATTCGCTGTACACCTCGCGCGCGAAGTGACAGAGTGAATGGTGATCTGTGTTCAGTTTTACAAACGGCGGAAACTCGCGACGACAAATATCCTGCGCGTAATCACACCGTGCGGCGAAGGGACAACCGGGTTGCAGATGGGCCATGTCAGGCGGCAAACCCGGAATCTGATACAACTTCCCATGTTCCGCTGTCGGGTCTGGCACGGATCGCAACAGACCTTTAGTGTAAGGATTTGCGGGCGTCGAAAATAATTCCGTAGTCCGGGCCTGCTCGAAGATCTTTCCCGCGTACATCACGATCACGTGATCAGTCATGCCCGCCACAACACCGAGATCGTGCGTAATGAGAATGACACTCGTACCGGTGTCGCTTTTGAGTTTCTTGATGAGCTCGAGTATCTGCGCCTGAATGGTGACGTCGAGAGCCGTAGTTGGCTCGTCGGCGATCAATAACTCCGGTTCACACGAAAGCGCCATGGCGATCATTACACGCTGGCGCATGCCGCCGGAGAATTCGTGTGGGTAACTGCCGGCTCGGCTACGGGCATCAGGAATTCCGACTGTTTCCATCATGCGAATCGCGTGCTCGTGAGCCTGGGCTTTCGAGTGACCGAGGTGTAGCTGAGTCATCTCCATCAGTTGGCGGGAGATCTTCATGTAAGGATTGAGTGACGTCATCGGATCCTGAAAGATCATCGCGATGCGCCGGCCACGAATCTTTCTGATCGCTTCGTTGGAGAGCAACAGCAGGTCGCTCCCGTTGAAAATCACCTCGCCCGACACGATTTTTCCGGGAGGATTGGGAACCAGACGAATTATCGAAAGATTGGTAACTGACTTACCGGAGCCTGACTCGCCTACGATGCCGAGCGTGTCGCCGCGTTTGAGTTGAAAAGAGACGTCGTCGACGGCCTTGACGGTTCCGTCGTCTGTTTCGAAATAGGTGCGAAGATTCTTGACGTCGAGAAGGTTCGTCATTTTTTAATAGGCGGTATAGGACATATAGGTCCTATACCGTTCGCATCTGCGGATCAAGCGCGTCTCTCAGCCCGTCGCCGAGGAAGTTCAGCGAGAAGAGTGTTAGCGCCATCGTCACGCCCGGAAAGATCAGTTGCCACGGAAAAATGGCGATGTTTGTAATGCCGTCCGCCGCCAGCGTGCCCCACGACGATAGCGGCGGCTGGACACCAAAACCGAGAAACGATAGAAACGCTTCCGTCAGCATGATCTGCGGCACGGTTAAGGTCGCATAGACGATGACTGGTCCAAGCGTATTCGGAACCAGGTGACGAAAGATAATCCGCGACGCGGAAACACCAGTCGCCCTCGCGGCGAGCACAAACTCCTGATTCTTCAGTGAAAGTATTTGCCCGCGAACGATGCGCGCCATCGTTAACCACGACACCGAACCAATTGCAATAAAAAGCAGAGTCAACTGACCTCGCGGCGTCTGACTGCGAAACAACGACAGCAACACGATGACGAGAATTATGTACGGCAGTGAATAAAGCACATCGACGACGCGCATCATCACGTCATCAACGCGCCCGCCGACATATCCCGCAATCGCGCCGTAACTCACACCGATTAATAACGAGACCACTGTGGAAAGAATGCCGACAAACAACGAGATCTGTCCGCCCTGTAACACACGCGCCATCACATCGCGACCGGCGTTATCAGTCCCCATCGGATGAAGATACGAGAACTTGCCGTCCGGACCAGTGAAAGGCGGAAACGATTTCGTCAACCTTTCATCCTGAGCGGGAATGTAGTCGGGCGTGAAACCAAAGATTTTCTCGATCACCGTTGGTCCAATAATCGAAGCGATTGTGACCATGATGACTACGACCATACCAAACACCGCAAGCTTGTTCTTCAATAGCCGGCGCCACGCATCGCGCCACAGGGACGTCCCGCGCACAAATGCACCCGCTTCGCCGGGATGCACGTCCGCTTCAGCAACGGCCATCTCAGGACCGATGTGAATGAGTTCGTCTTGTTCCGGTTTCTTCTCGGTAGACATTTTCTACTGATACCTCACACGCGGATCCAGAAACGCGTAAGCGATATCAACCAGCAGGTTCATTAACAAGAGCGTGATCGCGATAAACGCGACGATGCCGATGATCAGCGGCTCGTCGCGATTGAGTGATGCTTGAATAAGGTAGTTGCCCAAACCCGGCAACGCGAAGATCCTCTCGACCACGACGGTGCCGGTCAACAGAAACGCGAGTGCTGGTCCAGTGTACGAGATGACGGGCATCAAGCCTCCGCGCAGCGCATGTTTGATCACGACGTCGCGCTCACTCAAACCCTTAGCTCGCGCCGTGCGAATGTAGTCGGAACGAAGCACTTCGAGCATCCCGGCGCGCGTGAGTCGCGCAATGTAAGCCATGTAAAGCGCCGACAGCGTTAACACCGGCAGGATGAGATTACGACTGGGAAATCCTTCCCAGCGTGCCGGCGGTAACCAGTAGAGACCAAGTGAAAAAACGAGAACAAGGATTGGCGCAAGGACAAAATTCGGGATTGAGATCCCGAGCATCGCCAAAGCCATCGACATATAATCCCACTTCGAGTTTTGCTTGAGTGCCGCAATCGAACCCACCGTGATGCCGACGACCAACGCCAGTAAGTAAGCGAGAATTCCCACCGCGGCTGATACAGGTAACGAGCGCTTGATGATTGTATTTACTGATTGGCCTTCGTACTTCAGAGACGTACCGAAATCGAGGTGACGAATGATCGTCCACATCGTTTTGCCGTACTGCTGGTACCACGGTTTGTCGAGGCCGTACTTCTCGCGGATGTTTTTCTCGATGGCGGGAGAGAGTCGTCTTTCGGTGGAGTAGAAGTTACCTGGGGCAAGTTTGACCAGGACCCAGGTAATCGAGATTACGACAAGGATCGTCGGTATCGTAATCAGGAGGCGTCTGACAATGAACCGAAGCATTCGTTAATCAGTGATCGGCGTCAAACTCGGCGTGCTGTAATCCCACTTGGCCTGATCGCGTTCAATGTAAATGTACTTCCAGGGAAACAAACAACCCGGATTCGGATACATGCCTTTCACGTACGGTTTTTTCAGCCAGTTCACTGAAGGTGTATCAAGCGGAATGATCGGTTGGTTTTCCATCAGGTACGCCTCTGCCTGCGCCAGCATCTCGAAACGTTTCTGCTTATCGAGTGTGCGATTGGCTTCATCCAGCATGGCGACGTATTTCGCATCCTGCCAGCCTGTGCCACTCTCGCCGCCAGTGTAGAAGAGACTCAGGAATGTGAACGGGTCCATGTAGTCGGCGCCCCATGCTCCACGCATGAATCCTTTGAACTCCATTTTGGCCTTGGCATCAAGGAAAGTTTTCCACTCCATGTTGCGCAAGCCGACGGTGACACCGAGATTCTGTTTCCACTGAGCCTGCATCCACTCGGCAAACGCTCGATTCTGTGCCTGCGTGTTGTAAACAAACTCGACCTGGCCCACCGGAAACGTCGGACAAGAGAAACTGCCGTCTGCGTTTTGGATCACTGGATAACCAGCCTCGCCGAGTAGTCTTCGTGCTTCCGCCGCATTGAAGAACTCGGCTTTGGGCTGCGGGTATCCTGGAAACATTCCCTCGGGCGTAAAACCAGCTAATGGTTTCACGATGGTGCGCCAGTTAGCATAAGCGACCTTGTCGATCGCGAGGTTGAATGCTTTTCTAACCTTAGGGTTGTTCAATGGCGGCTTGGTGGTGTTGATGATCAGATAATCGATCGCGGCCTCCGCTTTGTCCATGTAGTCTTTCTTGGTCTTGATCACAAACACCCACGGATTCGGCACCGCGTGGTTGTACATCGCGTCAAGCTCGCCCACCTTGTACATGTTCATAACGGTCGAGTTGTCGAGAATTGGATATAGATAGATCTCGTCCAACTTCACATTCGCCGCATCCCAGTACATCGGGTCGCGTTCGAGCACTAACTGATCGTAAGGCTTCCAGAGCTTCAATTTGAATGGACCACAAGTAACAATGTGCTCCGGCTGTGTCCACTTATCACCGTACTGCTCTACAACTTTGCGCGGCACGATTCGGAAAAGCTGGTGCGCCAGCATGTGTACGAAGAAAGGCGCCGGCTGGGCCAGCGAGATCCGCACCGTATACTTGTCAACTGCTTCCACGCCAAGGTCTTCACCCTTCACCGGCACGAACTCTTTACCGGCGACTGCTTCCTTCAATTTTTGATTGGCATCGAGACGTTTGTTTCGTGCTTTCTCGTCGCCCGGCAGCGTCAAACGCTGCGGCGTATGCATCAGATGATGGAAAGCGGTGTCGGCGTCAGGAGTCGTCTCGTTCGGATCGGGAGGATACTCGCTTTTCGCCGTATCGATGGGACTGCCGCTGAGCGGTTCCGGCGGCAGGCTGTCGTCGAAGTCTTTCGCGAGCAGGAACTGACCGGTCTTAGAGTCTCGCACGAATACACGTCCTGCGTTGAAAGCCTGCGCGTACTTGATATATGCCGCCATGTAGGCATTGCGAGAGGCGGTCTCTTTCGCGAGTGCGCGTCTGAAACTGTAAACAAAATCGTTGGCATCGATCGGGTCGCCGTTGGACCACCGGCCGGTTGTGCGCAAATGAAACGTGAACTCGGAAGAGTCTTTGTTTTCATGCCAGCGTTCGGCGAGTGCGGGATCGGGTGCGAGGGTCTTGGGATTATATTCAACGAGGCCTTCGTAAAGCGCCATGTAGAGTCGCGCTTCGGGCTGGCCGTTGCTGATTGCGGGATCGAGTGTTTCCGGTTCGTCGCCGCTGACGTAGCGAAAGATGTTTCGCGCTGGAGGTGTGGTAGAGCCGAAGAACTCTTCGGTACTGGAGACAGTGGTACACGAATGATTGACAAGGGCTATCGAGGCCAGCAGAACCAGTCCAAGGATCTGTTTGAGCTTGTCACTGTACACCAGTAACCTCCACTTCTTCCCAGTTCGTTTAGTTCAGCGCGAAGTTATGAGGCCCCTCGCAAATGAAGAGACGAGTGGAAGTTAGCACGCGAAAGAAAGGTTACGCAAGAAGTAAGTCTCTAATCTTACCTGGGGAGGGTCAGTACCGTAACGCGGTAGCGTCGGGTC
>DATEWS010000450.1:0-4172 GCA_035257785.1 Pyrinomonadaceae bacterium | reverse complement strand
CAAAGCCGCCGTATAATGGATGGACATTTTTCCAGCCGTGCTCCATCAGTTCCTGCGCCACACGGGCGCTCGATGCTTCGTGCGGTCAAGTACAGTAAGTGATGAC
Organism: Pyrinomonadaceae bacterium; assembly: GCA_035257785.1. Classification (GTDB taxonomy): domain Bacteria; phylum Acidobacteriota; class Blastocatellia; order Pyrinomonadales; family Pyrinomonadaceae; genus PSRF01. The sequence continues at coordinate 4,066 of DATEWS010000450.1, read as the reverse complement.
GGTGCGGTCTCGTGGAACTTCATTGAGATGTTGTTCCACTTCGTCGGCCGGAATGCGGATCGCTGCGGGCAGTTTCGTTGTTGCTTCACCCCACGCCGTTGGATTGCGCGTGTCGACGAACGTAAACATCTCGCCACGATCCATCCGCTCCTTAACTTCATTAACAGTAACTCTGGTTGCTTCCATCGTTTCCTCCTTGATCGATACTCAACGCAACTTCTGCGCCTTACGAAAGCGAGACACGAGGTCTATTTGACCGTAGCCCTAACAGTCCCACAACCACACCAAACAACTCAGTCAATATTAAGAGCACCGCCGTCATGCGAAACACACCTTGCGCATCTCCAGGTGGCAGATGCGAAACATGATCGGGTGAGACGACGACGTAGTGATAGATCGCTCCGAAGATCAACGAACCGGCCATCGAAATTACCAACAACACGAGACCCGTTCGCGCATATCGCGTCCAGAGCAACAGCATTGCGATAAGCGGCGCTATCAAGATGACGCCAAAGACGTAGATATTCTGAAATGTATTCAAGCCGACACCTAAACTTTCATGTGCGCGGCCATGAAGTATATTCACAACCAGGTGGGCCAGCACGGCGAATGTACATACTATCCTGTTTGTCATGACGTGATCCTCAACGTAGATAAACCCACTTCGCGAAGAAGTCTTTCAAACTCTTTCCGTTAGCTTCTTCCATCGCGGCCACGAAGTCTTCCGTGACTACTGATTTCCCAAAGTGTCGCTGCGTAAAGATACGTAACCCGTTCCAGAAAGCGCGCTCGCCCATCTCCTCGCGCAGCAAATGCAAAACGTAAGCGCCCTTATCATAAACGAGCGTGCGATCTTCACGCGTCGGATGTAACCAATCGCGAAACACGAGTGACTTGTCCTTGCCTGCCGCTCTCACCTTCTCGTAGTTGGCGCGGTACTTATCAATCTCGCGCTGGTAAGCGTCGGGTCCAAAGCGACGCTCGAGATATGCCGCAGCGATGAAAGTCGCGATTCCTTCGTTGAGCCAGAAATGATTCCAGTCGCGACAAGTCACCATGTTGCCCCACCACTGATGCGCAAATTCGTGCGCCGCGAGCCAAATGTCCTGTTCGTTTTCCAGCACCTGCTTTCCGTAAGATTCTCTCAAAGCGGTGAAGCTGCTCATCTCCTGTTCGACACCACCGGCGGCGAGCACTTGCGAGTACGTCCGGTCGGCATACTTAACACCCGCGCGTTCTTCGAAGAAGTTGAGCATGCCGGGCGTCTCGCGAAAGATGTGGCGCATATCGCTCTCGTTGTAGTTTGTCGCGAAGTATTGAAGCTCAACGTTTCCTTGTTTCTGCTTCACGATGTGAAATGGACCAGCCGCGAAACCGAAGATATAAGTCGGAATGGCTTTGCGCTGCTGCCATTCGGAGACGCGTTTATTGTTTGGCAGTTCGCGTTGTGAAATGAGTTGGCCGTTGGCGATTGGGGTTAAGTTCGCGGGCAGGATCAGTTTGAACGTCAACGTTGCCTTGTCGGCCGGATCGTCTACGCAGACCATCCATTGGCTGGTGGAAAAAACCGTATAGACCTGTTGGCGATCAGGAAAGAATTGAATGCCGTATTTGGGTGTGCCGTGAAAGTCGATCTCGATCTCGCGCGTTCGGCGATCGACCGGCAAAGTCACTCGCAGCCGGTGAGCCCCCACGGAAAACTTGAGCGCAGCGTCTGCGAGCCGAACGGAGTCGATCGTCAAATCGCCGCAGTTAAATTCTGTTTCTTGTGTATCGGTCACGAAGCGAATTCGCACCGTTCCCTTAACAGACTTAGCGGCGATGTCGGGCTCGAGTGTCGCGGAGTAATGAAGCACATCCATCGCGCCCGCAACTTGACTCGAGATCAAAATCACAACGACGCTCAATGCGAGACACAACCATCTCTTTTCTGACATACTTCGTCCCTTCTTGCCGGAGCATTCTATGACAGTTCTCGAAAGCAAACGATGCATTGTTGCTTGCCTGACGATCGCCATATCAATAAATGTGGCGATTGGTCAGGACAACTTTGTCGCGATATCACCGCGCGAGGTTAATCAGTATCACATCGATTTCGCGCGGGTTTTCTTCGTCAGTCCTGAAGTAGAAAAACGCGAGCGCACGCAGTTGTATGACGCACTGAAGGCGCTCGAGAATCTTAAGACAAAGGTCACGGATTCTGCCGCCACTCTTGAGCTCGCTTTACAACTAAACGATCGTGTCCAGGTCCAGTTCAATAAACATTACGCCTATTTGTATCTACGTAACGCAGTCAACACGCAGGACCAGGCGAGTTCTGTAGACGCGTCTCAACTGGATGCGGAAGTAGCAACGCGGACGGCGTTTTTGCGGCAAGAGGTGATGCAATTGACTGACCGGCAGTTCGCGATGTTCGTTGCGCGTAGACCATCCTTGAAGCGCTATGCGTTTGCAGTCGAATCCGCGCGCCGGTATCGCGCGCACACGTTATCACTGAAGGAAGAGGAGTTATTGAGCGCGACGGCGCCTAACAATGAATGGCAATATGAGCTATACGAAACACTGCGAGAGAAGGGCAGTAGTGCGCCAGCCGCTAATGAAAAGCCCGAGGAAGTCTTCAAGCGCACTTACGCCACGCGTTTCGCACTACGAGATTTGTATGCGTTCACGCTCACACGCCTCGCACGTACTCGCACGCGCCTCGCGCGGCTACGTCATTTCGATGATGCAGCGAGTGAGGTTTACTTCAACAGCTACTGGACGAGGCGCGATGTAGACGATCTGATCGAGCGAGTTGCTGCACATGCGGATCTTTACAAACACTACCAGCGAATCCGCGCCGCGCACATTGCGAAGCTCGGCGGCTTGCCATCCGTGAACGTTTGGGACTTGTCGACTCCATTACCTGCGAGAAAGCCGCCGCAGTTCACCATCGTTCGGGCGAGCGAAGTGATTCGTGAAGCAATGAAGCCTTTAGGCCCGGAGTACGGGAACGAGCTCACTGCGTTGCTTGATCCCGCGAATGGTCGTATGGACATCGTGCCTGGACCATCTCGCAAACGCGGCGGATTCTCGAAGGGCTTCGTCGGCACTGACAGCGTGTTTTTCAGTTACGGATTTCGAGGTTCATACAACGACGTTCGCGTTCTGGCCCATGAGGGAACTCATGCTCTTCACCGGCAGTTAATGAGTCATCACGGTGTTTTGCCGGCCAATGCATTTGGACCAAGTTACCTTTTCGAGGCGTTTGCGATTTTCAGTGAATTCCTGCTGCCAGACTATTTGTACAGCCACGAGTCGGACCGGTGGAAAAAACAGTTCTATCTCGAACAATTTCTCGAGGGTAAAGGAACAGTCATGTTCGTGGCGGCGCCGGAAGTCGCGCTCGAGCATGCGGTCTATGAAGGCGTCGATACAGGCGCGATCAAAAGCGCCGGCGACCTTGATGCGCTGACGAAAAAGATCTACACCCGTTATTCGATCTGGGCTGAGAAACACGATGAACTAAAACAGGAATGGATGAACATTCCTCTGATGTATGAAGATCCGTTTTATGATGTCAACTACGTTTATGGAGCTTTGGTGGCGCTCAACTTCTACGAGCTGTACCGCCGCGATCCGAAGTTCTTCGTCCCGAATTACGTTGCCTTGATGCGAAACGGATTCGACGCGCCGCCCGAAGCGTTGTTAAAGCGATTCCTGAAAATCGATCTAAACGATCCAAAACTCATTTCAAACGCGATGAGAATTGTGGAAGAGAAAGTGAAGCTGCTCGAAGAGAGCTACCAGTGAGCCGCCAACGTCCTCGTCGAACGTCGACGAACTGCAGTTGAAGCAGTCAGGCCAGTGGTGGACTTTCTCTTCGCGGATGAGATTGCGAATAGCGCCGTCGTTCACTTTTGATCACGGTGTCGTTGTGACGTTACTCGCATTTTTCAACAGAGCGCCAACGGCGCGCGATATGATAGCCAGGGGCAAGCGCGAAGCGAAGCTGAGCGCGTCGCCCCTGGTTACAACCCCACATAAGACATGAGGCCTGTAGGGCCGAAATATTACGCCCTACAGA
>DATEWS010000449.1:0-7465 GCA_035257785.1 Pyrinomonadaceae bacterium | reverse complement strand
TTCGAGCCGTGGCCGTTCTACCTGACGGCGTGGGAGGAAGACAAACACGTCGTCGGTCAGGCCAACATCGAGCTCGATGAAACCGGCAACATCATGAACGAGCGCAACGCCGCGCGAAAAGCCGGCGAGTTCATTCTCGCGCTGCGCAAGGACATCGAATACGTCGACGTCTCGCCGAAGCAGCTCGTTTCGGTCGCGGCGTCGCTCATTCCGTTCCTTGAAAACGACGACGCGAACCGCGCCTTGATGGGTTCGAACATGCAACGCCAGTCAGTGCCGCTGCTCCGTGCTGAAGCGCCGTACATCGGCACGGGCATGGAAAAGGTAACGGCGCGTGACTCCGGCGCGGTTGTGACAGCCAAACGCGACGGCGTGGTCGACTACGTCGACTCCGAACGCATCATCGTCAAGGCCGATCACAACGTTGACGGCACGATCTCGCGCGAGGTGACGGCTGACATCTACACGTTGATCAAGTTCAAGCGTTCGAACCAGAACACTTGTATCAATCAACGTCCAATCGTTCACGTTGGCGAGCGCGTGCAAAAAGGTCAAGTCATCGCGGATGGTCCATGTACTGACCGCGGTGAGCTGGCACTGGGACGCAACGTCCTCGTCGCGTTCATGCCTTGGCGCGGTTACAACTTCGAAGACGCGATTCTCGTTTCCGAGCGACTCGTGAAAGAGGACTACTACACCTCGATTCACATCGAAGAGCTTGAAATCGAAGCGCGCGACACGAAGCTTGGTCCGGAAGAGATCACGCGCGACATTCCGAACGTCGGTGAGAACATGCTCCGCGATCTCGACGAGAGCGGCATCATTCGCATCGGCGCCCAGGTCAAACCGGGTTCGATTCTCGTCGGCAAAGTCACACCGAAAGGTGAAACGCAGCTGACTGCGGAAGAGAAACTGCTGCGCGCGATCTTCGGTGAGAAGGCCGGTGACGTTAAAGACGCTTCGCTCGTCAGCCCGCCGGGAATCGACGGCACAGTCGTCGACGTTCAGGTTTTCACCCGCAAGGGCCAGGAGAAGGACCAGCGTTCACTCGCGATCGAACAGGACGAAGAAGATCGCCTGCGACGCGACCTTGAAGACGAGATTCGTATCCTGCGCGAACAGCGTGACGAGCGAATCTACGAACTGCTTGAAGGCCGCAAGCTCAGCGCCGATTTAACTTCAAATCGCGAAGTGCTAATTGAAAAGAACGTGGCGATTACACGGGAGATGCTGAAGGCTGTCGAGCCGAAGGCGCTGCGCAAGGTCCAACTCGCTTCTTCGCGTCTGGACATTGGCGCTGAGATCAAGGAGTACGAAGACCGCACTGAGCGCCAGATCAAGATCCTCTCGGACATCTATGAAGAGAAGATCGCGAAGCTGCGCCAGGGCGACGAGCTTTCACCGGGTGTAATCAAGATGGTGAAAGTGTTCATCGCCATGAAGCGCAAGCTTTCAGTCGGCGACAAGATGGCCGGTCGTCACGGAAACAAGGGCGTGATCGCTCGCATCCTTCCCGAAGAAGACATGCCGTACTTGCCTGACGGAACGCCGGTCGAGATCGTTCTGAATCCGCTGGGCGTACCGTCGCGCATGAACGTCGGTCAGATTCTCGAAACACACCTGGGGTGGGCGGCGCGCGTCCTCGGAATGCACTTCGCGACACCAGTGTTCGACGGTGCTACCGAGAACGAGATCAAGAAGAAGCTGCAACTGTCAGGTGATCGCGCCCGCGAGCTCGGCTTGCCCGAGATCGTGAGCGAGTCAGGCAAGGCAGTGCTTTACGACGGTCTGAGTGGTGATCCGTTCGAGCAGAAAGTGACAGTCGGATACATCTACATGTTGAAGCTGTCGCACCTCGTCGACGACAAGATTCACGCTCGTTCGATTGGACCGTACAGCTTGATCACGCAGCAGCCACTCGGCGGCAAGGCGCAGTTCGGCGGACAGCGTTTCGGAGAGATGGAGGTGTGGGCGCTCGAAGCTTACGGCGCTGCGCACATCTTGCAGGAACTGTTGACGGCTAAGTCTGACGACGTTGCCGGTCGCTCGAAGATCTACGAAGCGATCGTGAAGGGCGAGGCGGACTTCGATCCAGGTCTGCCGGAGTCGTTCAACGTGCTCGTGCGTGAATTGCAGTCGCTCTGTCTCGACGTTGAGTTGATCAACAAGAAGGCAGCAGGCGACGGCGACGTTCCGCAGGACGGTGTTGGTGAAGCGATCGTGACTAGCGCCGTGGAGGCGTAAAGCAGTTTTAGCCACAGATGACACAGAAAAAATCCGATTTTCTATCTGTGTTATCCGTGGCCGCAATTAATGGAGAAAACAAAGTGTTTCGATTCCAACAAGAAAAGACGCAACTGGCTCCCGACTTTGAAGCAATTCGTATCTCACTTGCGTCACCGGAAAAGATCCGGCAATGGTCGCATGGTGAGGTGACCAAACCAGAAACAATCAACTACCGCACCTTCAAACCCGAGCGCGATGGTCTCTTCTGCGCTCGCATCTTTGGACCGGTGGCTGATTGGGAGTGTCTCTGCGGAAAATACAAACGCATGAAGCATCGCGGTGTCATCTGCGACAAGTGCGGTGTGGAAGTGACTCAGGCGAAGGTGCGCCGCGAGCGTTTGGGCCATATCGACCTCGCCAGCCCGTGTTCGCACGTCTGGTTCTTTAAAGGACTGCCTTCGCGCATCGGTCACTTGCTCGACATCCCGCTGCGCGAACTCGAGAAGGTGCTCTACTTCGAGTCGTACATCGTGATCGATCCCGGCGACGTGTCGGGATTGAAAGAACGTGAACTGCTCAGCGACGAGCGCTATCGCGAACTCGTTCGTGATTACCCGGCTCAATTCGTAGCCAAGATGGGCGCCGAAGCGATCAAGGAACTGCTCGCGATGGTCGACGTTGAAGAACTCGCGACCGACCTGCGCAAGCGTATGAAGGAAGAAACGTCGCAGCAGAAGAAGTTGAAATACTCGAAGCGTCTGAAAGTCGCGACGAGCTTCCTGAAATCAGGAAACCGTCCTGACTGGATGATTCTCGACGTAATTCCAGTTATTCCACCTGAGCTGCGGCCACTCGTGCCGTTGGACGGTGGACGCTTCGCAACTTCAGACCTGAACGATCTGTATCGACGCGTTATCAATCGCAACAACCGTCTCAAGAAGCTGATGGAATTGCGTGCGCCGGAAGTGATCGTGCGCAACGAAAAGCGCATGCTTCAGGAAGCTGTCGACGCGTTGTTTGATAACGGACGCCGTGGACGCGTGCTGCGTGGTGTAAACAATCGACCCCTCAAGTCATTGAGTGGAACGCTCAAAGGCAAGCAGGGACGTTTTCGTCAGAACCTGCTCGGCAAGCGCGTTGACTACTCGGGGCGATCAGTTATTGTTGTCGGCCCTGAACTGAAACTGCACCAGTGCGGTTTGCCGAAGAAGATGGCGCTCGAGTTGTTCAAGCCGTTCATTTACAACCAGCTCGAGAAGCAGGCACACGCCGCGACCATCAAGCAGGCACGCGAGATGGTCGAACGGCAGGAGCCTGTCGTTTGGGACATTCTCGAAGAAGTGATTCGCGAGCATCCGGTGCTTCTGAATCGCGCGCCGACACTGCACCGTCTTGGCATTCAGGCTTTCGAGCCCGTGCTGGTCGAAGGCAAAGCGATCAAGATTCACCCGCTCGTGTGTACGGCTTTCAACGCCGACTTCGACGGCGACCAGATGGCGGTCCATATTCCGCTAAGTCCGGAAGCGCAGATCGAAGCGGCAGTGCTCATGCTTTCGAGCAACAACATCCTCAGCCCTGCGAGTGGGCAGCCAATCGCAGTGCCTTCGCAGGACATAGTGCTCGGTATTTACTACCTGACACGCGATCGTCCGGGCGCAAAGGGTGAAGGACGCGTGTTCGCTTCGCTCGAGGAAGTGCTACTCGCACTCGACGCCGGCGAAGTTACAACGCAGACGCCGATCAAACTGCGTATCCAGGGCGACTTGATTGACCTCGTTCAGGAACACGATCCGCAGGACATCCTGCGCGCGACTGTTCAGGACGACGTGCGTCGCGTCATCAACACGACTGTCGGCCGCGTGATCTTTAACGACTCGATTCCGGCCGGCCTCCCTTTCATCAACGGCACGTTAAAGAAGAAAGGTCTGCAATCGCTCGTTAACTATTCGCACATTCGTTTGGGCCATGAGATGACGGTCAAGATGCTTGACGATCTCAAGACCCTTGGCTTCCTGTATGCGACCAAGGCCGGCATCTCGATCGGTATTGATGACCTTGTCACGCCGAGCGCGAAGAAACCGCTCGTTGACAAGGCTGACAAGGACGTCATCGCAGTTGAACAACAGTACCTCGACGGCGTTATCACCAACGGTGAACGCTACAACAAGGTGATCGCGATCTGGTCGGAAGTAACTGACAAAGTCGCGAAAGAGATGTTCAAGGCGATGGACGATCGCGAACGCGCGAGTGGCGAGCTCAATCCGATTCTGGTCATGAGCGATTCCGGTGCTCGCGGTAGCGCGCAACAGATTCGCCAGCTTGCGGGTATGCGCGGTCTGATGGCTCGTCCGTCGGGCGAAATCATCGAGACTCCGATTCAGGCAAACTTCCGCGAAGGCTTGAACGTGTTGCAGTACTTCATTTCAACACACGGCGCTCGCAAAGGTCTGGCTGACACGGCACTCAAGACTGCTGACTCAGGTTACCTGACGCGACGTCTCGTCGACGTGGCCCAGGACGTGATCATCAGTGAAGAAGATTGCGGCACGCTGCGCGGAATTTCCGCCAGCGCGATTGTGGAAGGTGGCGAGGAAATCGAGTCGTTGCGCGACCGTATTGTCGGCCGCACGGCCTTGGAAGACGTCACCGATCCAATAGAAGGATCTATCATCGTGGCGGCGAATCAGGAGATCGACGAGGATCTCGCGGCGGAGATTCAGCGTTCCGGCGTGCAGCGCGTGCGTATTCGTTCGGTGTTGACCTGCGAATCGCGTCGGGGCTGCTGCATCAAGTGTTACGGACGCAACCTCGCGACTGGTCGTCCGGTTGAGATCGGTGAAGCCGTCGGTGTTATCGCGGCGCAGTCGATCGGCGAACCGGGTACGCAGCTAACGATGCGTACATTCCACATCGGTGGTACGGCGCGTCTCGAAGAGTCGTCGAAGCACGAAGCGCGTCAGGACGGCACGGTCAAGTATCTCGACCTGCAAACCGTCAAGAGTCGCAAGGGCGAGCGCATCGCGATGAATCGTAACGGTTCGTTGATCATCATCGACGATCGCGGTCGTGAAGCGGCGCGTTATCAGATCGTTTACGGCGCGCACATTCTCGTCGAAGACGGCAGCCGCGTGACGCAGGACCAACTGCTCGCCACGTGGGACCCGTTCACGTTCGCGATTCTTACTGAAGTTGCTGGACACGTTAAGTTCCAGGATCTGAAGGAAGGCGTGACGTTCGACGAAGAAGTTGACGAAGTGACGGGTCAGTCACGCATGGTCGTGAAAGACTCCCCTGACGAGAAGAAACAACCGCGTCTGGAAATTCGCAGCGCCGGCAACAAGGTGCTGAAGACTTACCAGATGCCTGTCCGCGCGAACCTGATGGTGACTGATGGCGAAGAAGTTGAGCCGGGCGACATCATCGCGAAGATCCCGCGTGAAACTACCAAGACGAAGGACATCACGGGTGGTTTGCCGCGCGTCGTCGAACTCTTCGAAGCACGGCGACCGGCGGAAACCGCGGTCATGTCTGAAATCGATGGCACGGTTACACTCGGCGCGATCTCGAAAGGTAAACGTAAAATGATCATTACCGGCGACGACGGTGAAGAGCGCGAGTACGATATCCCGCGTGGTACGCACATCAACGTGCAGGATGGTGACCGCGTGCGCGCCGGCGAAGCCCTGATGGATGGACCACTCAATCCGCACGACATTCTGCGCGTATTGGGTATGAGTCGTTTGCAGGAATACCTCGTAAACGAAATTCAGGAGGTGTATCGCCTGCAGGGTGTGAACATCAACGACAAGCACATCGAAGTGATTGTTCGCCAGATGTTGCGCTGGGTGAAAATCAAGGAAGTCGGCGACACCGAGTTTCTGCTCGAAGAGCAGGTCGATCGTTTCCGCTTCCAGGACGAGAACGAGCGTGTACGTCAGGAAGACGGCGAAGTGGCGCAGGCCGAACCGCTCTTGCTGGGTATCACGAAGGCGTCGCTCTCGACTGATTCGTTCATCTCCGCAGCTTCGTTTCAGGAGACCACGCGTGTGCTCACTGAGGCCGCGATCTCCGGGCGCGTCGATTACCTGCGCGGGTTGAAGGAAAACGTCATCATGGGGCGGTTGATTCCAGCCGGAACGGGCATGGAATACTATCGCAACGTTGATATCGAGCGTGATGAAACGATCGATCAGGGACGGGACCGCGATCTCGATGAGTTTCCCGACATCGTCGGAGGTCACGATATCGTGATGCCACCACGCGAACCGATCGTAGTGCCTTCGGCGGCGCCGGCTGACGGTGATGGCGCCGGCAGTCCTGATGGCGAAGAGTAGTTAGTCCCCGATCAAAAACAGCCATCCACAGATTAAGCAGATTATCTGTGCAATCTGTGGATGGTTTTTTATTGCCCTCTTAAATCCTGTGCGCGAATCCTCTCGCAGTGCTTGCAAATCGCCGGGTTCTCCGGCGCCTCGTGCACGAGTTGCAGCGTGTTAGTCTTTCGCTCCGACATAACACGACTTATTCTTAGTCCACACAATGTATGTTGTCTGCCGGGCTCGACCAGATGATAAATTTCGGTCATCAATCGTGTCGCGTACATTGGATTGACTTCTTTCGGTACAACTGAATACATCACCTTGATAAGCTGCAATCACGATGCCGCTACAGAGCTGAGACACTAATGAATCTAAAACAGATCAAAAACCTCCCTGGTGCGCGCAAAGCCGCGATGCCGGAGTTTGTACCACCCCAACTCGCCACACTTACAGACAAGCCGCCGTCGAGTGATGAGTGGTTTCATGAATTGAAATTTGACGGTTACCGTTTGCTCTGTCATCTCGAAGGACGCCAGGTACGTTTCTGGACGAGGAACCGTAAAGACTGGACTGCGAAGTTTGCGAATGTCGCCAAGGCGGTCAAAGCGCTGCCGGTAAAGACTGCGATTCTCGACGGTGAGATTGTCGCGCTCGACAGTGAAGGCCGCGCGAGTTTTCAGCGGTTACAAAATTCAATTAACAAGGGCGGTGGTTCGGGTTTGATCTTTCATATCTTCGATTTGATTTATATCGAAGGATTCAATCTCACGCACTGTCCTTTGCGTGAGCGAAAGCGCGTGCTCGCGGAGTTGCTCGAGCCGCTCGGCAATAGAGGCATCCTGCGTTATAGCGATCACATCGAAGGCAACGGCGCACCGTTCCTCAAAGAGGCCTGCAAACACGGTCTCGAAGGAATCGTT
>DATEWS010000448.1:0-17539 GCA_035257785.1 Pyrinomonadaceae bacterium | reverse complement strand
TGCACGTCGCTCGGGGTTTTCAAACATGCCGGTAAGTTTCGTGTACCGGCGTGACGCGTGGCCCACCCGTCACCGGATGAGCATCAACCAAAACTTTTACTTCAAACACATCCTGCAGGATGTGCGGCTGGAGCACTTGCTCCGGCGTTCCTGCGTGAACGGCGCGACCCGCTTTCATCAATATGAGATAATCCGCAAACTGTGACGCGAGATTGATGTCGTGCGTGACAACGAGTGCCGCGGCTGTGTCGCTGTTACAACGATTTCTCACTAGCGCCAGCAATGTCACCTGGTGTGAAAGATCGAGATTCGCTGTCGGCTCGTCGAGCAGAAGGATGGGTGCTTCTGTTGCAAGTGCACGGGCCATCAGAGCTCGTTGCCTCTCGCCGCCCGATAACTCGTTCATCAACCGGCCGCTCAGATCGGTAAGCTCTGTTTCGCGTATAACTGCATCCGCGATCTGTAGGTCGTGCTCAGTTTCCCAACCCCAACCAGCGTTAGTGGCCCACGCGAAGCGTCCACCGAGTACAAACTCGAGGACAGTCACCGGGAAACGTAGTTCAGCTTCCTGAGCAACGACTGCAACACGTCTCGAGATAGTTCGGCGACTCATTCGCTCGAGCGGTTGTCCGTCGAGAACGATCGTTCCTGACGATGGACGCACCTGACCATTCAGCGACTTGAGCAGCGTCGACTTGCCGGCGCCATTCGGACCGATGATCGCAGTTATCTCACCGGGTTTGAGAGTCAGACTGAGATCAGCCACCGCGATGCGATGGTCGTAAGCAATCGTTAAGTCACGTGCGTCTAACATAAGACCAAGGCAGTTTCACGCAAAGGCGCAAAGAAGGACGCAAAGGCGCCATGAAAGCAATGTCTTTGCGTCTTTCCGTCCTTCTTCGCGCCTTTGCGTGAAACCATCCAACCCCGCATCACGCCCTCTTCAAAAGATAAATAAACAGCGGCGCGCCAATCAGCGCCGTGATCGCGCCGACCGGCAGCTCTCGCGGTGCGATGACCGTGCGCGCGAGTGTGTCGGCTACAATCACGAACACGGCGCCGCCGAGCGCCGCGGCCGGAATGCTGACGCGGTTGTCACTGCCGAGCGAAAGACGCGCGAGGTGCGGCACAACCAACCCGACGTATCCCACCGACCCACTCGCTGCGACAGAACTGCCAACCAACAAACTCGCAACTAAGAACACCACCACTCTCACACGACCAACTTCGACTCCCAAATCAAATGCATCTCGTTCGCCAAGCATTAACAGGTTTAAAGATCGCGCGTTTAGTGTGAGTGTCAGTGCACCCGCGATCGCAATCGTGATAGTGACTGGCAGCAGTGCTTTGCTCGCTCCTGACAGATCTCCGAGAAGCCAAAAAGTAAATGAGCGAATGCGTGTCGCGTCCATCAGAGTCGTCACGAACACAATCACCGACGAGAGAAAGGTCGTGACGATCACTCCGGCCAGTATCAAGCGTTCGGGTGTTGAACCCGCACGCCCGCGCGCGAGTCGATACACAGCGAGCGTCGCCACCAGTGCGCCAGTGAATGCCAGCAGAGGGCGCGTCCATTCGTTAGCGCCGAAGAAAACCAGTGCCATCATCGTTCCAACTGCGGCGCCATTTGAGACGCCGAGGAGATAAGGCTCTGCAAGTGGATTTCGCAACAACGCCTGATACGCCGCGCCCGCTGTTGCCAGCGAACCACCCACAGCAGCAGCGAGCACGATTCGCGGCAAGCGAATTTGAAACAGTATGTCGAACTGATCAGACGTCAAACCGCACGATGTATTTCCGAATGAAGCGAGCGCGCATAGTGAAGCACGCACGGGCAGCCGTTCACTTCCGACGAGCGATGTGAACACGATTGCGACTAACAATCCCGCAGCCAACAGCGCACACGAGACGAGGGTCTTGCGCAGCGTGACGCGATTCGATCGCGTGGACGCGGACATGATCATGTCTGTGGAATCGGAAGCCATCGTTTACTTGAATGCGTCAGGATGGAGCGCGCGCGCCATCTCCTCGAGCCCGTCAATGAGTCTTGGTCCGGGTCGCACCAGGTGATCGTCGTTGATCTTGTACACACGACCTTCCAGCACTGCCGGTGATTTGCGGAGTGCTTCAGCGACCGTGGAGTTGCCGGTGCCCATCGATCCGCCCGTTGCCAAAATGATCGCATCCGGCCTGGCTGCAAGTGCTGATTCAGTGCTGTACTTGGGCCAGGTGCCCGGAACATCCGCGGTGACTGAGATCGCACCTGCTCGCCGCATCAAATCGGTAGCGAAAGAATCGTGACCCGCAGTGTAAAGGGGCTCAGCAGACAGTTGATAGAACACTCGCACCGGTTGTTTCTGTTTCACCGCTTCCTCGACTGCATTCGTTCTCTTGCGCAGTGACTCTACGAGTGTTGCCGCTTGCTGTTTCTTTCCGAGAATCTCCCCGATTTGTTCGATCGAGCGAAAGACACCGTCGAGGTCGTGTGGATCGGTGATGAAAACTGCAATATTCTGACTCTCAAGTTGATGCGTGAAAACTTCGAGCTGCGACGCGGTCGAGATCAAAACGACTTGCGGCTTCAGCGCGATCAGTTTTTCGAGACTCGGATGAGCCGTGTCGCCAACTTCAGCGACAGACTTTGCTTCCGGAGGAAAGTCGCAATAACTCGTTCGCCCGACAAGCTGACCGCCGCCACCAACAGCAAAAACTATCTCAGTCAGATTGGGGGCCAGCGAAATAACGCGGTCAACCTTAAAAGGCACTGCGACCGTTCGTCCGGCGTCGTCAGTCAGTATTCGTGATATTGGACCATCAGGCCTGGGTTTTTGGACTGAGCTGCACGCCGATGTGATAGTGAGGAAGAGCGCGCAGGCTAATAGTAGTTTTAATGAAGTTCGTGAAAACATGGCCCGAACACCTTTGCGCGAGTGTTTAGAAGGCTGCAAAGCGTCTCGGGCAGGTCTCCTGGCTCAGAGAAGTTCTCATCACAGTGGCGCGACCGCGCGGGATTCACACCCGCTTCCCTATTCTCCCCCAAAATCGGGGCACCCAAACGCTTAATTAAAGATCGACGACAAACGCGCGGACACTAACACGCGCCACGCTCGTGAGTCAAACATGCTAAGATTCCTGCACGATGATTAAAACTGTCGAGTGGACAAAAGATGGCGTGCGCATGTTGGACCAACGTCTCCTGCCTTCCGAGGAGAAGTATCTGATGCTGCGCTCTTATGACGAAGTAGCGGAAGCGATTCGCAAGATGGTTATTCGCGGCGCACCGGCAATCGGCGTCGCGGCAGCGATGGGTATTGCACTCGGTGCCAGCCAGTCAGTCGGAACTTCGGTCGCGGATCTCGATGACGATCTGCAATACATCTGCGAAGTGATGAGCAAGACTCGGCCGACCGCAGTCAATCTCTTCTGGGCGATCGAACGAATGCGGGCGACGTTTGAGAAGAAGAAACGCCTGAACGATGTTGAAGCGATTAAGAAGACTTTGATTGACGAGGCACTGGCGATATTTGAAGAGGACATCGCGGCAAACCGGGCAATCGGACATCACGGTGGGCCTCTGATTCCGGACGGCGCTACAGTACTAACGCATTGCAATGCGGGTGCACTCGCTACTGCCGGAGATTACGGAACTGCGCTCGGCGTTATCCGCGGCGCACGCGACGCAGGTAAGAAAGTCGCAGTTATCGCTGATGAGACGCGGCCATTTCTTCAAGGCCTGCGACTCACCGCGTGGGAGTTGGCGAAAGACGATATTCCCGTAACCGTGATCACTGACAACATGGCTGGCCACGTGATGAAGAGTGGAAAGGTGGATGCGGTCGTGGTCGGCGCGGATCGTATCGCCGCGAATGGCGATACAGCAAACAAGATTGGCACGTACATGGTCGCCGTTCTCGCACGAGAACATGGCTTGCCCTTTTACGTTGCGGCGCCTTTAACTACGCTCGATCTGTCGCTCGCGTCAGGTGAAGAGATCCCGATCGAAGAACGCGACTCGATGGAAGTGACGCACATTCGCGAACATCAACTCGCGCCCGATGGTGTCAACGTCCACAATCCGGCCTTTGATGTCACTCCGCATCAATTCATCACTGCGATCATTACTGATAAGGGTGTGGCGAGACCGCCTTTTGTGAAGAGTTTGAAAAACCTGGCCACGGATAACACGGATTGAAAATCGGATTTTTAATCTGTGTCATCCGCGGTTGAAACGGCTGGATTTCCACCAATCGATCGTGCGTTTGAGACCTTCGCGCAGATCAACTTTCGATTCATAACCGAGTAGCTCGCGCGCCATAGTAATATCCGCAAGACTGTGGCGGACATCGCCCACGCGCGGTTCGAGATATTCGGCCGTGACATCCTGTTTGCCCGTCAATTCTTTCAACTCATTCAGCAGTTGATTCAACGTAATTCGCTCGCCGTTCGCGACGTTAATCACCTTACCCGCCGCGTCTTCAGCTTCGGCCGCACGTAGATTCGCAAACACGACGTTGTCGATGTAAGTGAAATCGCGCGACTGCTCACCGTCGCCGTAGATGACAGGACGCTCATTAGAAAGCAATGAACTGATGAAGCGGGAAACCACGCCTGAGTATTGCGAACCCGGATCCTGTCGCGGTCCAAAAACGTTGAAGTAACGGAGCGAAACAGTCTCCAACCCATAAACTCTTGTGAACACCTGGCAGTAATATTCACCTACCAGTTTCGCTACTGCGTAAGGTGACAAAGGATCCGGCAACATCTGTTCAGACTTCGGCAGCGTCGGCTGATCGCCGTACGCAGAACTCGAAGCCGCGTAGACCACGCGCCTTACTTTTTGATCTCGCGCCGCTACAAGTAAAGAGAAAGTGCCGTCGACTGACGCGATGTGAGTTTGACGTGGAGCTTCAACCGAACGCGGAACAGAAGGGATCGCGGCTTCGTGAAAGATCAGTTCGACACCGTCGAGCGCTTTATTCAGCAGTTGTTCGTCGGCCACGCTGCCTTCAATGAATTCGACATCGCCACCAATCTCTTCGATGTTCTCACGATGACCCGTCGTCAGATCGTCGAGAATGCGAACACGCGCGCCGCTTGCCATCAAGCCCGACGCGATATGCGAGCCAATAAAGCCGGCGCCGCCTGTGACGAGTGCAATTCCTGAAAGTGGCATCCCGGTTTACCTGCCCACCCCGACGTATTCAAAACCCATCTCTCGCATATCTTCCGGCTCGTAGATATTTCTCAAATCAGCAACTTTCGGAGTCTTCATCAAGTCGCGAATGCGCAGCAAGTCGAGCGCGCGAAACTGATTCCACTCGGTAACGAACACGAGCGCGTCCGCGCCTTTTACCGCAGCGTACTCATCGTCGGCATAAGCGATCTCAGGCAACAACTTCATCGCTTCGTCCTTTGCGACAGGATCATAAGCGCAGACTGAAGCGCCATCCTCGAGCAAACTGCGAATTATTCCGACCGCCGGAGCCTCGCGCATGTCGTCAGTTTCCGGTTTGAAAGCGAGTCCCAACACGGCAATCTTTTTTCCTTCCAGCGCACCCACCAGCTTACGGATCTTCGTAAGCATCTCCAGGCCCTGACGGTTATTCACTTCGATTACGGCATTTACGATAAGCGAGTCGCAGTCGTACTGCTTCGCGACTGACGCAAGGGCGCGGGTGTCTTTCGGAAAACAGGAACCGCCGAAGCCCGGACCCGGATGCAAAAACTTACTTCCGATTCGCTTGTCCATGCCGATTGCGCGCGACACGTCATGTACATCACAACCAATCTTGTCGCACAGGTTGGCGATCTCGTTTATGAAAGAGACTTTGGTCGCGAGGAAAGCGTTGGCAGCGTACTTCGTCAGTTCCGCGGCTTCGAGTGAAGTAATAACAAATGGCGCTTCGATCAGGTAGAGCGGGCGATAAAGATCCTTCATGATCGCGATCGCTTCCTCATCAGAACTACCAATAACGACGCGGTCGGGCCGCATGAAATCGTTTATAGCAGCGCCTTCCCGCAGAAACTCCGGATTAGAAACTACACCAAAATTCGCCTTCGTTTTCTTTCGTTCACTGATTAGCTTGCGAATCCGCTCACCGGTACCGATCGGCACGGTCGACTTCGTGACGACCACCTTGTAACCATTCATGTACTCAGCTACTGACGACGCTGCCTGCTCAACAAAACTCAGATCAGGAGATCCGTCCGGCTTTGGCGGGGTTCCGACGGCGAGAAAGATGACAAGCGCTTGTTCAACGGCCTGACGAACGTCAGTCGTAAATCTAAGCCGGCCGGCCTGCGTGTTCTTAAGGACGAGATGCTCGAGGCCAGGCTCGTAAATCGGCATTACGCCTTTTAGGAGTCGATCAATTTTATCTTCATCAACATCGACGCATGTAACGTCGACACCAAACTCGGCAAAACATGCTCCAGTTACAAGACCTACGTAACCGGTACCAACAACAGCAATATGCATTTACTTTCTTCTCGCTGCAATCCATGTATAGGCCTAATAAGTTCCTGCAAGTCTTATCGGACCTATTACAGAGTTTTACAGAGGCTCTTCTTACAATCAAAACCTTGCGGGCCACGCGCGTTAATCGCGTGACCCGCAAGGTCAATTTTACTGACCGCAGCGCTGGTTACCAGTGCCACAGTATTTTTCTCAGCCTAACAAACTTACAAACTTACTTAGTCGGGCTGACTACGGTAACGCTGCCGCCGAAGTTCAGGTCGTTGTTATGGAACGCGGCATAAAGTACACCAGCCACCGCACCACCAACAGCCAGCAGCAACACTGCCAACGCGCCACCGCTCAAACCATCGTCGTCGTCATCGCCCTGCGGATTCGGAGTTCCAGCAGTTGCACTCTCACCTGCGGCAACTTGCTTCGTGGCTCCGCCAGTCTTGAACTGGGCAACACCGGACAAGGTCGACATCGAAGTGCGTCCCTTAAGAGCACTGACGGTGAACGACGTCGCCTGACTGCCATCGACAACAACCGTTCCATCCTTGGTGGTCAGGTTAACTGTGGTGCCCGTCAACGTTGACACCTGAGCACTGCCGCTCTCAAGCATTGCGACGATGCTGTGCTCTGCGAAGCTGAGGTGCAGATTGCTGTTGGGGGCGAGTTCAACTCGACCAACCTTGCTGATGCTCACTGAAGCGCTGCTTTGAGCCGCGGTGCTGATCGTCGAGCCAGTGAAAATCGTGCCACCGGAAATCATCTTTTCGCCGTTAACCGTGACTTGTCCGGTAACCGACAGCTCGCCTGACGCCTTGGCGCTCGGCCCAGCCAACGCCACCATTGAGTAAACACTCAAAACGGCAACCGCCACAGCAGTCGCGATGGACTTGCGGCTCCAAGTTTTGCTGATCATTAACTTTCCTCCCGTATAGTGAAAAACCAAAAAGGTCTTAATTGCGTACCGCGACGGCCAAACAGTCGTGGGAAAAACTGCTGATGGTTAGCCAACCCGTGCAAAGCCAAAAGTGCTTGGGGTTTATGGCCCTACAGGCCACTAACACTTGGGATTTATTACACTAATAGAAGCCCTGTGTCAACAATCATTTGGCTTAACTTTGCCACAAAACTGTGTCAGGCGCAGAAGCCGGTTCTTGGACCAGCCGGAGGGCAAAAAGACACACTTGCCGAGGTCGATCGTTTTGAGTCTTAAGGACGCCGGACCGCAGAAGCTTTTTCGTTCAACTCCGCCTGCTCGTACGGATCGAGACGCGCAAACAGGTAGAAGGTCTCACCGGATCGCACGGTTCCCAAAAATCTAAAGGTATTCCGGAGGATTTCCCCGGCTCGCAGAGTTGCAGGCTGGGGAGGATTTGAGCCGAAAAGAATGTTCATCTCGTCGCCCGAAACCGCTTCCAACTCGGGCAGGTAATCGTTGTGAGTCTCGCGCGCCAAGCGTATGGCCATTTGACGTAAAGCCCTAATACGGTTGGAATTGCGACGATAGTAATTCGCACTGACTTCACGCCGGCTCACGCGATCGTCGACTACTTCCTGCTCGTTCTTTAAATATCCGAGGTAAGCACGCACCACCGGTCCGAATTCATCATCCGAGCGTTGTGCTGTATGTTTGGCCTGAACAAACGTGAGGGCACAGAAAGCGACCAATAGAAAAGCGAGAAATCTTCCCCTGGTAATTGCCATGGCCTTGCTCCTGGCGGGACGGAATCCTATTTTTTTATTGTGACCCGCGAATTATATCAGCACTCGAGTTAACTAAATTGCGCCTGTCTTTCAGCAATGTTACATTGATCTTCGTTTTCCGTTAAGCGGCATGTCTTCTTTAGATCCTCAAGCTCCCCCGACTAAAAACAACATTGCACTCGGCGTCTGCGGCGGTATTGCGGCTTACAAAGCCGTCGAAGTATTGCGCGGATTACAGCGTGCGGGATGCGTCGTGCGAGTGGCAATGACGAAGCGCGCGTGCGAGTTTGTACAGCCGCTCACTTTTCGCGCCCTATCGGGAAATCATGTTGTAGTTGACGATTATGCGCCGGACAATCCCGATCCGATTGCGCACATCACGTTTTCTCAGACGATTGATTTACTGGTCGTGGCGCCCGCGACTGCCAATATGATTGCCAAGTTTGCGAATGGCGTCGCTGACGATTTTCTGAGTTCAACTTACCTTGCCTGCACTGCGCCTGTTTTGATTGCGCCCGCAATGAACACAACGATGCTGGAACATCCGGCGACGCAACGTAACCTGGAGCGATTGCGAGCGGATGGAGTTCACTTTGTTGAGCCTGATGCAGGCGAGATGGCTTGCGGAACGATCGGTCCCGGACGATTGAGTGACCCGGAGCGCATCGTGGTTGCGGCGCTCGAGATCCTCGCGGCATCACGAGCTAAGGACTTAGCGGGCGAGCGAATTCTGATCACTGTTGGCGCAACGCGCGAAGAGATCGATCCGGTGCGTTTTATTTCGAATCGATCGTCCGGGCGGATGGGATTTGCGATTGCCGAAGCCGCGCTGAGACGTGGGGCTGCGGTTACTGTAATAACTGGTGTTACAACCGTCGACGCGCCTCCAGGTGTGCGTGTGCTGAAAGCATTATCTGCAGAAGAGATGTTGAAAGCCGTTGCCAGTGAAGCAGGTAAAGCGTCTGTCTTCATCGGCGCCGCAGCGATTGCGGACTATCGGCCAACGCAACGAGCCGAGCAGAAGATTAAAAAGTCAGAAGAGCAGATTACCCTGACGCTCGAGCGAACACCTGATGTGCTTTCGCAGGTTGCCGCCACGCGTGCGAATGGGATGCTTGTGGTTGGATTTGCAGCAGAGACGGAAAATATTCTGGAGAATGCCAAGGATAAACTTCGCACCAAGAAGTTGGATGCGATCGTCGCAAATGATGTGACACGTCAAGATTCGGGTTTTGACTCAGCGACGAACGCGATTACGATCATCACCAAAGATCGAGATGATCCCATCGAACTGCCGCTGCTCTCAAAACGCGAAGCCGCGGATCGGATTCTTGATGTTATAGTAAGCCTGCGTTCCCAATAACTATTCCATGTCGCAAGAAGAGCTTCGTGATCTAGTCGCTGAGACGAAGAAACAACTCGAGCACCTGCGGGTGTTGGGTGTTGAAGGTATTCAGATCTCAGCTGCAACTGCACCTGCGATCTCAATTCAACAACCGAGAGTCGAACCGCCATCGCCGCAAGCAAGCGAACCGGTGACGTCACTGTTCGGTGACATTGCGCCCGCGCCGGTGAAACTCACAAAATCAACCGAGACCTTCGAACAGATCCACGCCGAAATCGGTGACTGCACTCGCTGCCCGCTTCACCTCGAACGCACGCACGTCGTCCACACCGAAGGCAACCGCAAAGCGCGACTCATGTTCGTCGGCGAAGCACCGGGCGCAGACGAAGACGCTCAGGCTCGTCCGTTCGTCGGTCGCGCCGGACAACTGCTGACAAAGATCATCGAAGCGATTGGCCTGAAACGGGAAGAAGTTCTGATCGGCAACGTTAATCGCTGCCGTCCGCCGGGCAATAGAGCGCCGATGCCCGACGAAGCGTCAACGTGCAAACCGTATCTGCTTAGAGAAATCGCGGTGGCCCAACCCGAGGTGATCGTCGTGCTCGGCAACACTGCGATGAAAAACCTGCTCGACACACGTGAAGGCATAACCAGGCTGCGCGGAATTTTTCAGGATTACCAGGGTATCAAAGTGATGCCAACGTTCCACCCGGCTTACCTGCTGCGCGATCCTTCGAAGAAACGCGAGACGTGGGAAGACCTGAAGAAGGTGCGCGACTACCTCGACAGCCACAGACCTTCGGATCAGTAGATCCGTGTTAATCTGTGAATCCGTGGCCAAAACCTCATACGCTGAAGTCGCAGTTCCACTGCACGTCTACCAAACATTTACTTATCGCTTGAATGCTGAACAAAGCATGGAAGCAAAGGCGGGCTCGCGTCTGGTGGTCCCCCTGGGACGAACGGTCGTTACTTCATACATCGTAGACATCCTGGATGAACTACCGCTAAGCCTCACGGAAACAGATATCAAAGACGCGCAAACTCTCGTCGATACAGATCCCGTTTGCAATCCCGAGATCCTGGAACTCGCGCGTTGGGTCGCCGACTACTACGCCTGTCCTCTCGGCGAAGTGATCAAAGCCGCTCTGCCTCCGGGCATGTCACCCAAAACTCGCGGCGCTTCTTTTGCGAAACCAAAGCTGCGCCGCTTCGTTCGTTTACGACAACCTCTTGACTCAGACGAAGAAAAACTCGGCGACGCACAACGCCGCGCTCTCGCAACACTCGAGAGCAATGGTCCAATGGCGTTGCAGTCGTTACTCAAAACTTCCGGTGTCAGTGCAGCAACGATCACATCGCTTGAAAAGAAAGCACTCATCGAAGTTTCTCTTGAAGCAGTGCGTCGAGATCCGCTGAGTGACAGCCTGGGAATCAGATCTGAAGTCCACACGTTAACTACGCCACAAGAATCTGTGCTCACGCAAATCGAGCAACAGATGAACTCCGGCACTTACTCGGCGTTCCTGCTACATGGCGTTACCGGAAGCGGCAAAACCGAGATCTACATGCGCGCGATGAACAAAGCACTCAGTCTCGGACGTTCCGCGATGATGCTCGTGCCGGAAATCGCTCTCACGCCGGTCTTCTCGCGACGCCTGCGCGCGCGTTTTGGCGATCAAGTCGCGATCTTTCACTCGTCTCTCCAGAAAGGCGAACGATTCGACGAGTGGACGCGCGTCAAAAACGGCGACGCACGCGTCGTCATCGGCACACGCTCGGCAGTCTTTGCCCCCGTAAAAAACCTCGGATTGATCGTTGTCGACGAAGAACACGAGTCGTCGTACAGGCAGCAGGAATCGCCTTACTACAACGCGCGTGACGTCGCGATCGTGCGCGCGCAAAAAGAGTCAGCGACGGTTGTGCTTGGCTCAGCCACACCTTCGCTCGAATCCTTTCATAACGCGCGCAAAGGCAAGTACACGCTTCTCAACTTGCCGGAGCGCATCAACGCGCGGCCGATGGCGACAGCAAAGATCATCGACATGCGCACGGTTTTCGCGCGCCATGGCAAACCGCGCGTGTTTTCCGACGAACTACTCGACGCGATTCGCGAAACGCGCGAACGTGGCGAACAGTCGATCATCCTGCTCAATCGCCGCGGCTATTCTAGTTTCATTCTCTGCCGCTCGTGCGGTGAGACTGTTCAGTGTCCGAACTGCGACGTTACGCTCACTTACCACCGCAGCGAACGCGTCATCGTCTGCCACTACTGCAACCATCGTGAAGCGGTGCCGCGCGTATGCCCGTCATGCGGCAAGAAGTACATCTATTACGTTGGCGAAGGCACCGAACAACTCGAAGAAATGTTAACGCTTCTCTTCCCTGCCCTGCGCGTCGCGCGCATCGATCGTGACACGACCGCACGACGCAAAGTGTTCGAACAGTCGTTGGCCGATTTCAGCGCCGGAAAGATCGATACGCTCGTCGGAACACAGATGCTGGCGAAGGGTCACGACTTTCCGAACGTGACGCTGGTCGGTGTTGTATCAGTCGATGTCGGACTCGCGTTGCCGGACTTTCGCGCAGCGGAAAGGACATTTCAACTCATTACTCAGGTTGCAGGACGAGCGGGGCGCGGCGATCGTCCCGGAAGAGTGCTGATTCAAACGTATCATCCATATCATTATGCTTTGCGCCATGCGTGTGCACAGGACTACGAAAGCTTCTACGACGAAGAACTGCGTTATCGCCAGAATCATTCATATCCACCGTTTGTGGCGCTCGCGAGTTTGCTGGTCCATGGACCGGATCTCGGTCGGGTGCGTTCTGATAGCCTTGAACTGCGTAAACAACTCGACGCGGCGAATGAGGAACGCAAATGTCGCATGCTTGGTCCAGCGCCCGCGCCGCTCTCGCGGCTCAAAGGCGAGCATCGTTTTCAACTGTTGATAAAATCGCGCAACCGAAAAGAATTGCGTCGAGTCGCCGATGCGGCGCTTAAGAACGCCGTTGATGGCGGCATGAATTTGCGCACGGTTAATCTGGAGATCGATCCGGTGTCGATTATGTGAGGTGGCTATGAGACTTTCGGAACTTGCTGAGTTGACTGGAGCGCGCGTCGAAGGCGCGACCGATGACTTGGAGATCATGGGAGCTGCGGGTCTTGATGAGGCCGGTGAAGGACAGATCACCTTTCTCGCGAATCCGCGCTACACGCCGCGAGTAAACACCACGCGCGCATCAGCCATTTACCTCAGCGAAGAGGCAACGACGGAAAAACAGATCGCGATACTGCGCGTTAAAGATCCGTATCTCGCCTACACCCGCGCACTGAGAGTCTTCAACCCGGAAGCCGAGCTCGAGCCGTTTATTCACCCTTCAGCCGTTATCGATCCAACCGCACGCATTGCAGCGCGCGTCGCGATTGGCGCGTGTTCCGTGATCGGCCGCAACGCCTTTATCGGCGACGACGTTCACATTCATCCAAACGTGACGGTCTACAACGACGTCACGATCGGACGTGGCTCAGTCATACATTCCGGCGTAGCAGTGCGCGAGCGCACCGTGATCGGCGAACGAGTGGTCATCCACAACAATTCAGTGATCGGTTGCGATGGTTTTGGTTACGCTAAAGACGAAGAGAAACACTGGCTCAAGATCCCGCAAACCGGACGCGTCGTGATCGAAGACGACGTCGAGATTGGCGCTGCGACGACGATCGATCGCGCCTCAGTCGGCGAGAGCCGCATCGGACGCGGTTCGAAGATCGACAACCTCGTGCAGATCGGTCACTCGTGTACTGTCGGAGAGGATTCGTTGCTGTGCGCTCAGGTTGGACTGGCGGGAAGCTCACACATCGGCAGCCGGGTGATACTCGCGGGTCAGGCCGGCGTGGCGGGCCATCTGACGATCGGCGACGACGTAGTGTTAACAGCCAAGAGCGCGACGAGTCACGACATACCCGCGGGCAAAGTGATCTCCGGGATTCCGGCTTTTGATAATCGCGATTGGTTGCGTGCGACGGCTGCGTTCAGACGATTGGGTGAGATTGCGCGGACGGTACGCGAGCTCGAAAGGAAGATCGAACCGCAGATTGACGCGAATGAACGCTGATCTGCGTTTGTTTGCGTAAATCCGCGGCTTAGGTAATGGCTCCGCCGTCGACGATCACGATCTCGCCGTTCATAAAACTGTTTCGCTCGCTCACCATGAACGCGGCGTATTCGGCGAGCTCTTCGGGGCGGCCGAGGCGTCCGGCTGAGGTCCAGAAGTCGTGCATCTGTAAAAGGCGATCCGGCAGCGCCTGCGCGAGGTCAGTATCAAATATACCAGCGGCGATTGCATTCACTCGCACCCCAAACGTCGCCGCTTCACGCGATAGGCATTTAGTAAAACCGATCATCGCCGCTTTCGACGTCGCATAATGGACCGCCGTTGGGAGGGCGCGCATGGCGCCGATGGAAGTGATGTTGAGGATAATTCCTTTGCGTTGCCGGATCATCTGTTTGTAGATCGGCTTTGTGACCGCAAAAAGGCTATCGACGTTCGTGTGAATCACTTCATCCCAGGCGCGATCGGTGGTGGTGGCGAAGTTGTCGCCGCGATTGATAGCAGCGTTGTTGACGAGAATATCGATCCCGCCCCACTTCTCGACCAGCTCGCGCGTCAGTTTCTTCATGCCGATGCGATCGACAACGGAAACTTTGCAGCTGAAGGCCTTGCGCCCGTAAGCCTCGATCTTCTGACTGACTTCGGCAGCGAGGTCGTCGCGCGAGTTGTAACTGAAGGCCACGTCCGCGCCTTCACGCGCAAACACATCGCAAATCGCCGCACCTATGCCGCGCGTTCCACCGGTTATGAACGCACGTTTTCCCTCAAGCAAAAGACTCACTAAGTATGTTTCTCCTGGAATTAGACGGGCTTAGTATACGTCGCGGCTGATTAAACCGTGAAAACCTCCGCACAGTCAAATTGCGCCCTGTGAGAACTCGAGAATCGCTGAGAGCGAATGTTGCACGAAATCTGTGCGGATCTCGCTGTAGTGAAGGCCTTGCCGCAGACCGCCCAGAGCAAAGTGCGGGTTGGGAAGTATCGCTCGATCTCGTTCCTGAACGATGAGTTGATCGAGGAATATAAGGCCGCGCGCAAAGGAGTCTTGATATCGCCTGGATGTGGGTTCTACTTGCAGCGCGGCAGCAATGCCTTCGAGATAGACCGCGGTGGTGTAACCGGGCGTGTTTGACTGGTGATCATTGATAAAAGCGCCGGTCTTGTCCTGTTGATAACCGAGCAGCCAGTCGGCGATTTCGAAAACCAGGTCCGCGAACTGCTTTTCGCCGGTGACCTGCGACCACTTACTGAACGCCTGCAGCAGCCAAGTGACTTGTCCGAAGTGTCGTTTGTAGCGAAAGCGGTGGCGGTAGTAATGGAAACTGCGGCGCAGTCGTTCTTCGTCGATTGCCGTGACGTTCGCTTCGCAAGCAGTGGCGAGGGCGAGCAGCACCTGGCCCGGGAAGTAGTCTTGAAAGGCGTCGGGCGAGCGATTGTCAGGATTTTTGTGAGTACTGATGCGTCCGTGTGGAAGCTCGACACAGTGCCAGAGTGTATTCGCGAGATCCTCCGTCAGTGAACGACGCGGATCGTTTTTGGGCAGACTGCACAACGCCAGCAACAGAAACGAAAGCTCTGCCACGGATTGATTTGGATCATCGCCGTTAGGGATGCGCCGGAGCAGCGAATCGATCACGTTGCCCGACGCGTTGTTGACTTCATCGCCGCCGATCAGATTGTTCGCGCGTGCGAGCACCCACGCGCCGTGAGCCAGTCGCGCCATATCGACGTGCTCGAGCAAGCGGTTCTGAAAAGGCTGGTAGGCGGAATAGAAGGTGCCATCGTCGCGCAAGTGTTTGAGCAAATACCGCAGGTGCAGTTTGCGGTGATGTACGAGCAGATTGTCGACGGGCGGCGACACGGGAAAGCCGCCGAGTGTGGGCCAGACGCCGTCACTTGCTGCCAGCCACGTCGCGGAATCGTAACGACGCCAGTTGTACGCCGCCTCGGTTATTCCCGCTTTTTGCAGCACCGCCTTCGCGAAATTCACCGGATCGTAATTCCAAAACGAAGCAACGAACGGAAGCAACAGTCCGACTCTATTGCCCTGATAGACCATCAACGTCTGGTCACCATGGCGATAGTAGTTGACGACTTCCTCCGGAGGCGCGTATCCGATTTCGAGCGGATCGAAGAGAAACGACACGCTAACCGCCACCGAATCAGCATCCGCTGGCTTCGCCGGATCAAATCTCTGATCGTCAAGCGCCGCTGTGGCGGCCTTGTGCAAATCTTCGTCAAGATTGCGGACCGCAACGCCCATACAACCACGCAGACGACCATCGATGTAGATCGTCACATACAACGACTCAACATTCTTCGGCAGCAGATCACCTGCCAACGCCGACGTAGTCTCAGACTTACCAAAAAGATGGACCAGCACCAGGTCGCGAGTGCGTGCTGCAATCTGCCCGCAAACGTGCTTGTCTTTGTGCCACGGAAGTTTTTCCGGCGCGGAAACGCCTGTCGGTTGCCACTTCTCCTCAGGTTCGATTGCTTTTACAACGTCGTGACGAAAAAGTTCGTAAGGCTCAAACGAAACGAGCTTCGCATTCTTGATGCGCGCGTGTTGAAACTGCGCCCACTCGTTCACGATGCCCGGCATACGCGGCAACGCGCCGCCCATCCGTTCGCGTCGCTCCAAACTCCGCACCACGATTCCGTAACGATCATTGTCGAGTTGACCAGGCGTGCATAGTTCGAGCGCATTGAAGAACGTCACGGCAATCGCACTCTGATCGACGACGGTCAAACCTTCATCGCCGCGCGCGAGACTCGCCGCAGTGCTCAACGAAGCCATCACTACGTCGTCCGCGGCGGATTTTGAAGTCTCACCGGGAAAATGCCAGAAACCGCCGCGCGCATGGCGCTTATGAATGTTTTGTCGCGAACGAATACTAACCCATGCGCCACCTGCAGAGTCGTAGTGCTTATCGAGGTGCTGCGGCGGTCGCAGGAGTTTTCCTGACGATAAATATTCCGAAACCACGATGCGCGCGAGCTGAGCGGGATGCAGGTGTTCAGGCGCTGTTTCGGTGTGCCACTCAAATGGCGGAAACCACTTCGAGGGATTCGCGAGCGGCTTGTCTTCGTCTTTCATGTAGGCGATGAAGTCGGTCCAAATGTCATAGATCGATTCCATGTGATAACCGCGCTCCTGCATGAGCGCGTAACCACCGTACCAGCCGAAACGCACGAGACAAATGCCACCTTCAACGCGCAGACCAGCCGCTTCGAGTCGCTCCGTCGCTTCATTCATGCACGTTCCGGAACTCACCGAATCGTCGATAATGATCACGGGCTCGGATGGATCGATCTCGCCCTCGATCAGTTTGCACGAGCCGTGCTGCTTTCGCTCTTTGCGAACTAATAGACCGCGATAACGATTATCCTGAAGCACGCACGATTGCAGAATCGGAACACCCGTCAGTCCGTAAGTGGCCAACTGCCGGCCGTCGAATCGTTTCAGTAGTTCAAGAATGCACTTCCCTGCCAGTTCCGCGCCGCGCGGCGAAAGTGTCACGGAGAGAGAATCGAGCATCCAGCGCGCGGAAGTGCCATCACGTGAGAGCACGGGCTGCGTCTCGGAGCGATAGAGAATCCCGCGCCGTTGCAGCATGTCGAGCAGCTCGGCGCGTGCTGATTGAAAATTCTCAGGCAATGAGCTGAGGGTGGTGGAATGTGCTTCGCGCAACATTGGAACACAAAGAAGGTTTCAGACAAAGGCACAAAGATGTAAAGTGAGGCACAAAGAGAACCCTCTCGGTGCCTTCGGTTTCGATCTTTGTGTCTTTGTGTGAAACATCCTCCTCAATAGTAGGGATTCTCCGGGAGTGCGAGGCTGAGATAGCGATTGTCCAGGTGGACCATCAGGTCTTTGGCGACAAACTCTTCGAGTGCGTCATCGAGCC
>DATEWS010000447.1:0-6949 GCA_035257785.1 Pyrinomonadaceae bacterium | reverse complement strand
TCTCGTTGCCGGCAACAGATCCAACGCGAGGTGTTGGCCCGGAGCGGCAAACTCCAAAACGAGCGCGCCTTGCGCGGTGCGTTGGCCTTGAAGCCAGGTGCGACGCACGCGCAGTCCTTCTTCCCCCGTTGTGCGTTGGCCCAACACGAGCCATTCGTCAGCGACGACGTTCTCATCCGGCAGTTCATCTTCCTTGACACTCCAACCGATTGCGCTGCGAACGTCAGCCTGCGTTGCGACTGGCAGCGTTTCGATTCGCTCGTAAGCTTTTAAAAGCAGGAACAGTGAACTCACCTTCGCTAACAACCGTTCGATCCAACCATCGCCGGATTGCGGCAGGTACGCGAGATCGCGAACTCGTCGCGCGACACCCGGAGCTTGGGCGTCGATCAAACGCGCGGCCATCTGTTCCCAGTGATCAAAGGATCGCGTCTGCGCGGAAGCCAGACCGTGACGCAACAGATCGCGCAGCCAGAGTTCCAACTCCTTCAAGCCGGCGACTACCTTCGCTTCTCGATCGAGTGAGCGCTTGGCTTTTTGCGATGCTCTGCGAGCGAGAGTTGCTTCGTCTGGTTCTTCATCAGCCTTCTTCGCGGCTTCGCTTCGTCGCTGCGCCTGGCTGTCGCGTTTGCCCAGCCACTCGGCAGCCCATGCGGGAACAGTTGCGTTACCAGTGGCGGGCTCGTTTGCGATGAGGAGGAACAAACCGAGTGCATGTTTGCAGGGAAACTTTCGGCTCGGACAGCTGCACTTGAATGCAGGCTCGCTTAAATCGATCACCGTTTGATAGGGCTTCGCGCCGCTGCCCTGACACTCTCCCCACACGGCCCTTTCATTCTGTCCCACATTCTGCCACTTGCTCGCAGTCGCCAAACTTCTCCCAGCCTTCGCCGAAGCCGCATCCGGCGCGAGCGCGATGATTTGTTCCACTGAGTAGTTCACGCGAGTTCATTGTAGATCACCGCCGGAAAGTATGATTGGGGAGCGTCGTCGGAGAGCGCCAAAGGCGCGGAATATAATAGCCAGGGGCAAGCGCGAAGCGCGTCGCCCCTCGATAATCCAACAAACAAAGGATCAAGGCCCTGAAAGGCCGAAATATCCGCGCAGTATTCCGCCCTTTTCAGGGCTGGGCGCAAAATCTATTGGTTAACCAGGGCGACGTCCCGACAAAGTCGGGACTTGGCCCTGGCTTTCATATTCCGCACTTTTGGCGCCCCAAATAGATCTCTATTTGAAACTACTAAACTCAGCGCGCGTGTAAGTAGCCCATGAATCGGCACTACTTTCGAATGTTTGGCGCACTTACGTTGTTGCTGGGTCCAGCGTTTCTGCTATACACATTTGATAAGCTCACCGTAACTAGAGGATTAGTTTTGCTGACTGCCGTTGAATTAGTGGGATTTGGGCTTGCGTACCTCCGTAAATGGGCGGCGCTCTACTTTTCAATACCGCTGTTTTGTTTCGGACTTCAACAGGCGTTTGTCTCGATCTACGATATTGCCTTTCCTCATAACCTACTCGCGATGGCCTACGGACTCTCGTTAACCCTGCCGTTGGTGTTAACGATTCGCCTCTGGAGACAACTCACGTGGGGCAGAAGATTCTTTTGAACACGAGCGTTTTACAACGTCTTGAGAAATGCGATCAGTGCTTGTCGATCAGCCGGGTCACACGGGTGTGGCACATCGCGCATGCGATCGTTCCCAGTTCCACTTTCCCCTTCTCTCTCACGATGTTGTCGTAAAAAATTGGCGAGTCGAACACGAGTTCGCCTGCGCGGATCCAGTCTGCTTCAGTCTTGAACGTCGAAGGCTCGAAGGCGGACTGCGGCTCCTGTTGTTTTAGCCACTCGAGGTACCCCGCCGGTTCTTTCCCGGGAACCTATACTGGATAGTTTTTGTAAATCGTTCGCACCGGTATTCGATAATAGTAATCGGCCGTCACTTGCTTCGGCGAAGCGGTCGGGATGACTAAAGGAAGTTGCAATTTCGCCATCTCCGCGTCGTCCCAAACTCTGGGGATATGGGGTGAGTAGGTTGGTGTGATTACGTTAGCGTTGCCGAAAGTTAAAAGACCCAGTAACAACAAAAAAATGAAAACTCTCATTCCGAACTCCTTGAAATGCACATTGCTTACGAAGTTCGGGACGGCAGCGCTCGGCAAAAATCTTGAGAGTCGTCTGAATTTTTTCTGAGAGACCGCAGCCATTCCGGGAGTGCTTTGCACAAATCTAAAGATGCCAACGAGCTTTGTTCTGAAAGCGAAGTGCTGGCGTGCCGGCAGAACCGTAAGCCACTTACGTTTGTCACGGTGCGATCCTGAAGGTGCCGGAGTTGCTCACGTGATTATGCAACGCTAGTTTGATAACGCATGTACCCGGGGATATCCCGGTCGGCAGTCTGAAGTTCACCTGCGTTAGATTGAGGCCTGATATAGATACAGTATTCACCTGTTCGGCGAGCAGGTTGAAAGTGTGGTTACTGCTATCGACCAGAATCACATCGACGGTCGAGGGCGGTTCGAAAAAGGCCAGGCTGAGGTTTTCGGCAAACACAAATACGCCGGTATTTAAATTAAACGGATTCATCAGCGAGCCCGCCGGATTAATAAGAGGAAAAGGATCTCTCAAAAACAACACCGAGTCGAAAGCCGCCACCTGATCAGCGGCTGGTCCAGACTCTTCGAGGATCAATCTGATCTCGTCGTCGTTAAGAATTGTTCCCTTACCTTGCGCGTCCAGAATCGAGCCGTTGGTGGCGCCGGTTAGATTTACAAAAAACTGCTCGTCATCTTCTACGTCGGTATCGCCATTAACCTGGACCACGATCTGTCCGCTTGTTTGACCCGCCGGAATCATGACACTGCCGGACGTGGCCACGAAGTCAACTGCCGGCACCGCTGTGCCGACTTGTGTCGCGAACGTAACGGTAACATCCTGCATCGCAGCGGACTGAAGCGTCACAGCAAAACTAAAGTTCGTTGTACCCGAGTCTCCTTCCTGCGCTGACACATCGCCAATCGACAATCCGACCAGGCCAACAGGAGCGCAAGGAGAAAACTCAGAAGTGTTTCCCGCTTGATCGGTGGCTGTTGTTGTCAGCAATTCGCTGGCGGCCGTCGAGACGGCAAACGTAATGTCGAAGTTTGCGTTGCCCTGGGCGTCGGTGGTTACGAGAGTCGATCCGATCAAGTGTTCACCTTCACCATTTCCTGATGGATCGCAGGCGCTATTGCGATAGAAGTCGAGGTTGAATGAACTACTCGCAGAACTGTTCAAAGTTCCTTTCACATTTGTCGAGTTTCCGGCTGCCATGATTGCCGTGATGAGCGGAAAGTTTTGAAGATTATTGGCGCCGGTGTCTGAATCGCCAGTGTCGTTCGCCGTGGGGCCGAATGAACCAAGATCGATGCCGAGACTTGATGCGAATGGCGAGCCCGACGTGCCGTTTGAATGAATGGAATTGCCGCGATACGTATTGGCAGTGGACTGAGGGCCATTGTTGGTAATGCCACTAAATCCATTGAAAGCGATCACGTTGGCCTCACCGGCTCCCGTTCCTCCCACGATGGTGTTGCGCCCGCCTGAAATGCCGTTGTCCAGATTGGGCAACGGGGCTGTCCCAGTCGCGTCAGTGCCGATTAGATTCCCCTTGATGATGTTGTTCAAGCTGCCGACGGTTATTCCATTGCCACGTCCTAAGCCACTTTCCACTGTGCCGTTTCCGGAAATGAGGTTGCCGGCGCCCGCAGCGCTTCCGCCAATGATGTTGTTGTTGCCTAACTCGATATGGATGCCGTCGCCGCCGTTGGGAATTGCTTTCATGCCGTCGGCACTTGTACCGATGCGGTTTCCCTGCACAGTAGTACCGGTCGTTTGGAAGCTGCCTATGCCGATACCGTCGAAACCATTACCCGAAATGACATTCCCGGCGCCGGGCGTTGTGCCGCCAACGAGTGTATTTGTGACTGAAGTGTCACTCGCGGCAGTAGTGATGAGAACGCCTTCTCGCTGATTGGCGAGAGCCTTATCACCTTGCGCCGTGACACCGATATAGTTCCCCTGAATGACGTTCCCCGAAATAGAGTTGTTGCCACCCATACAACAAAACAATTCCACTTGAACGCCGGGTCCGAAGTTTCCGGAGATAACGTTTCGCGCACTGAGCGTCGAGCCACCTATGACGTTGTTCGAGCTGAATACACTGACACCTGCGCCACCATTCGGAATCACGTGCTGGCCGGCCACATCCGTCCCGATGTAACAACCCTCGACGTGAGAACCGCTACCGGCAGCGCCGATAATGATTGCGTCTATTGAAAAGCCGTTGATAACCAGGCTGCGGATGGTACTCCCGGGCGCATTCACAAATAGCGCTCGCACTGCCGACTTGTTACCGTTGAGCTCGACTACCGGCGTTCCCGAAAAGCCCGGCTGCGTCGAACCATCAATCACGACTGTATCCGTGATGTCGGGAAGGCCGAGAACTGGTTGGATTCTGAGCGATGGCCCAGAGATATTGAAATTGATGGAGTCGGCGCCGGGATTTGCGTTCGCGTCCAGGATGGCCTGCCGCAGAGAACCTGGTCCACCGTCATCGACGTTAGTCACCACGAACGTCATTGCTGCGTGTGCCCGGTAGTTTCCGTATGCCAGGTAGAGCGCAGCACAGGTGCTGAGCAGGAGTGAAAACAAGATCGCTTTGAGCGTGGTTCGAGAATGCGGCGATTTGTGGGGGAATGTAGTTTTGATAGTGAACTCCTGGGATACGAGGGTTGAACGCGTGCGCGCTGGGGAGCCAAACTGCGCGCGGATTATAGCAAAAGTGTTAATTGAAAATAAGATGGATTCCTGAGTCCTGAGTCTGGACCATCGTGGGCTCGACTCCGAAGACCTGTTCGATCCGTTCAGCCGTGAGTACCTCGGCGGGAGTGCCGTCGGCGACAATGCGTCCGCCACTCAGCATCAGAATCTGATCCGCAAACCGGGCGGCGAGATTGAGATCATGCACTACGCCAACCGTAACCACATTAGCGGCAGCAGTGAAACTTCGTATCCGCTTCATGAAATCGATCTGGTGACGAATGTCGAGAAACGTCAGCGGCTCGTCCAGGAAAAGATAGCGGCATGAAGCAACAGAACCGTCGTCCCAGAGTTGGGCCAGCACACGCGCGAAGTTTACTCGCTGGCGCTCACCACCGCTGAGAGTCTGATAGTAACGATGCTCGAATTCCGTGACGTCGAAGTGTTGCATGACTTCGTCGACAATGCGTTCGTCTGTTGGTCCGGGCCGACCAGTAAAATGAGGATAACGGCCCATCATCACGACCTCACGAACAGTTAACGGAAAGGCGATCTCAATCGCCTGTGAAAGCACCGCACGCCGTTTCGCGAGGTCGGCTTCACTGGCTTGATTAACGTTGACGCCTTCATACTCGACTGTTCCTGTCTGTGGACGCAGTAGACGCGCAAGAACTTTGACCAGTGTCGACTTGCCCGCGCCATTCGGGCCAACGAGCAGATGCAGCGCGCCCGGCGCGAACGACGCAGAAATATCGGAGATGAGCACCTTGCTGCCAACGCGGAAAGTGATGTTACGGCCCACAAGCATCAGAACACGTACTGCCGTCGTCGCAGTAAGAAAATGAATACGGGAACTCCGACCGCAGACGTCACGATACCAATCGGCAGTTCCGCCGGCCGCACCGAAAGACGCGCGATCAGGTCCGCGAGTGTCAGCAATGTCGCACCGGTCAGCGCGCTGCCAACTATCAGAAATCGATTATCGGCGCCGCCAAGCATTCGCAGAATGTGCGGCACGACAAGCCCTACGAAACTGATGACGCCGGTGAACGCTGTCGCGACCGCAACGATCACGACGTTAACTGAGAGAATGATCCACTTCAGACGATTGACGTTAACGCCCAGGTAGGTCGCTTCTTCCTCGCCGATCATCAACGCGTTGAGCTGTTTTGCGTAACGCAGCGCAACGATCGATCCGAGAATGGTCGTCAACGCGACAATCTCGACAGCTTTCCAACTTGCTCCGGACAAAGTTCCCAGGCTCCAAAAAGTGATCGAACGTGCTTGCGGATCGCGTGCGATGTACGACAGAAATCCGATCGCACTCATAAAGAGTGCATTGACGGCGAGCCCGGTCAACAAGAGCATCACGATTGACGCCCGCCCGTCTTCACGCGATCGCGCAAGCAGAAAAACCAGATAAGTTGAAACGATACCGCCCGCACATGCTGCGATCGGCAAACTCCAGAGACTCGCGCCGATGTGAAAGACGCCGCCGAGAACGAAGAACAATGCAGAACCAAACGCAGCGCCGCTCGAAGTGCCAACGAGTCCTGGTTCTACGATCGGATTCCGAAACAGCGCCTGCATCAACGTGCCGCCAACGCCGAGACTCGCGCCAACCAACAGGCAAAGTATTGCACGCGGGAAACGCAGTTCGAGAAAGATGCGCTGGTCCAGATTTGGTTCAGCTTGTCCGGGAAACAGAGATGCGAGTGCGCGACTGATTTCAGCAATCGAAAAGTCAATCGCGCCGTAGCGTATCGAAGCGAGTAGTACAAGAAGAGTGACGACGACTAACGCGATGAGGAGTAATTGTCGACGGCCGTGTTGCGTTGTCACTTTTTGTGAATGATTGCCGCTACCTTTGCGATGTTCTCTCCCGAGCGTGGACCGAAGTAATTTAGCACGTTCTCTTCGATTCGGAAGATGCGATTATCGCGGGCAGCATTCGACGTCGCGACGCCCGGCAACGCTTTAATCTGATCGCTTGAGCCACCGAGACGATCGTAACCATAGTCGGTAAGCAGAATGACGTCAGGATTTGCTTTCGCGATGATCTCCGGCGACTCCATTCGCTGCATGCCTCTGCCCGTGTTCTCGACCGCCATCTCACCGCCGGCGAGCTCAATCATCTGGCTGACGCCT
>DATEWS010000446.1:0-6905 GCA_035257785.1 Pyrinomonadaceae bacterium | reverse complement strand
CATGAATATTCTTACGAAATTAATACGTCCAGCTACGAGCCGACGCTATCGGGTTACGGTGCTGACCGTATCCAATAATGGTTTTCGACTTTGAGGCACAACGCAACCTAACGCGCTTACTTCACGCGCACGAACGGCATGTCGCGCATTCGTGACGCGCCGACGTGCATGCCGTTCACCTTTCCATTCTTGTCCCGTGTGAACCACGTAACGTATCCGTCTACGTCAAAATGGTCCTTATAAAGCGGCTGCATCGGCAGACTCGTTGCCGGACGCTGTTTTATAAACAACTTGCCAGCATCGACAGCAACAGTGAACGTCGCGCCAGCCTCTTCGCTGAACCAATCTCCCTTAAACGATGCAAGGTCGTCTGCCGTTGGCGTCCACTCCGTCTCGCGAACGAAGCGTCTGACTTCACCATCGGAATCGACAGTTTCAGCAGATACCGGCTTACCGTCTTTATCGAACGTGAACCTCAATTGATTGCCACCGGCCGAGAATTGCCCGCCTCCCATTGGTACGAGCCGCGCGCCACTCCATCGCGATACGCCGTTCTCGATATTGAATCTTGCCGGAGCATGCGTCTTTTCACTCCGCCAGATACCGACAAATCTCTTCAACTCGTCTTCTGAAACTTTGGCTGGTTCGGTTTTCGGAGCTTCCGGGTATGATCCAAAGATCTCGTCCGTTATGTTTGCTGCGATTCCTCCGGCGCTTGGTGAGATGCCGTTGCACATCACACCGACTGAAACCTTGTTGTCTGGATAACGCGCCAGAAAAGTCTGATAACCGGCAGTCGCGCCGCCGTGCGAGACGTCCTTCAGCCCCTTGTACGAACCGACTACGAGCCCGAGCGCGTAAGCAATCTTCCGCCCATCATTCAACACTCCTCGAGTTTCCAGCGCCTTAACAAGAGGCGCACCCAGCGATTGTGAATCAAGCATCGCATTCCACTTCATCCAATCACCGACCGTCGTGAGCATGCCGCCGTTTCCATAAACATTCATGAAAGGCATATTGAGTCGCCATGGTCCTCTCCCTTCACGCGCATACGCTTGAGCGCGGCCTGGCACGATCCGCTGGTAATCGTCGCGCCACGAACTGTTGTTCATGCCGAGTGGTTTGAATAGTCGCTCTTCGATGAATGCCGGAAACTTCTGTTTCGAAACACGCTCGACGATTATCGCCGCGAGGTTGTATCCGCTGTTTGTATACGAGTATTCGGAACCGGGCGTGAAGTCGAGCGCGTGCTGGTGAGTGATAACGTCGAGTGCGAGATCCTGATTGATTACCCGGTCGCCACGGCCTGCGCCCGTGAGACCCATAACTGTCCCCCAATCGCGCAGACCGGAAGTGTGATTCAACAGGTGTCTAATCGTCAGTGGCGAACCGTAGTCAGGCAGTTCGGGAATGTATTTCCGGACGGGATCGTCGATGCTGAGTTTTCCATCCTGTTGCAGCAGAACGAGCGCTGCGGCGGTGAACTGCTTTGCGACTGAGCCTGATTCAAAAATAGTTTGAGGCGTGTTCGGAACGTTGTGCTCCAGATCGGCAAGTCCGAACGCTTTTTCGAACACTGTTTCGCCGTTAAGTGACACCGCAGCGGCACATCCCGGACCAGGCGCGACGTATGCCTTCGTGACTTTCTCGAACGCGCGTTCAGCGCCGGCGACGACCTTCGCTTTGTCAGGAACCTGCGCCCAGGTTGCAGTTGAAAGAAACGCGACAACGGTGAAAACGGCTAAGAAGTTTTTTCTGGTCATGGAGGCTTCCTTCTCTTTCCTTTGGCTGGGCTGAAAGAGTATCACTAAATTTAAATAAATAACTTGACCGAATCTCACTTTGGTTTTATACGGGACCAGAAAATCAGCAGGAGAAGCACACAATGACGGCATTGATACGCAAACTAAAACACGTCACCAGCGCAACACTTTGCCTGACGGTTGCGCTTGCACTCACTTCCAGCATCGTCGTTGCTCAGCAGCAGGACAGTGTCGACGCTCGTCTGCAGGGGTTCGACACCTACATGGACCAGATGATGAAAGACTGGAATGCGCCCGGGATCGGTATCGGCATCGTGATGGGTGACAAGCTCGTCTTCGCGAAGGGATACGGCTTCCGCGATTATGGAAAGAAGCTACCTTACACTCCGACGACGACACAGCCCATTGCGTCAAACTCGAAGCTCTTCACGGCAGTTGCCGTGGGCCTGCTCGTCGAAGAGGGAAAGTTGCGCTGGGACGATCCCATCAAGCAATTCGTTCCCTCGATCCGGTTTTACAATGACGATCTCGATCGTTCAGTAACGATCCGCGACATGCTGTCGCATCGCACCGGCGTAACGCGTCACGATTCCATTTGGTACAAGTCAACGTTCACCCGGCGCGAGCTCTGGGATCGCCTGCGCTATCTCGAACCTACCGCGCCACTGCGAACGAAGTTTCTGTACAACAACCTGATGTTCACGGCGGCTGGTCAGGTCATTGAAGAGTTGAGCGGACAAACGTGGGAGCAGTTCGTACAAAAACGCATCTTCGCTCCACTGAACATGTCGCGCTCTACACTGACTATCGAGGACAACATAAAAGGTCCTGAACCGGCCGTGCCGTTCTCGGAGCGCCGCGACAGCACGGAACTGTACCGGCAGCCTTACTACACGGCCGAGGTCGCGATTGCTCCTGCCGGCGCGATCAATTCCAACGTTCAGGACTTGTCGCGCTGGGTTATCGCGCTGCTCAACAAAGGTAAAGTGGATGGCAAGCAAGTGATCCCTGAGGCAGTGCTGCGGGAAACAATGGCGCCGTCGTTGTCGCTGCCAAACTCCGCGCTGGAAAGTCGTGGGTGGGGAGAGAATCTGAATTCATACTATGGCATGGGCCGAACAATCTCGTCGTACCGCGGTCATCTGCTGGCGGTCCACGGCGGCGACCTACCCGGATTCCACTCTCAAATCTCGATCATGCCCAACGACAACATCGGCGTAATCGTGCTGGTCATCGGCGATCACGTCGCCCCCATGTACAACGGTCTCACTTACAACATCTACGAGCGCCTGCTCGGCCTGTCGCTCACTCCCTGGTCGGAGCGGCTCAATCAGGTTCGCCTGAAGAACAAAGCGGCCGCAACCAAGGCTCGTGCGGGCGCTGACGTGGGACGCGTACCCGGCACGAAACCTTCGCACCCCATAGATGATTACGTGGGCGAGTTCGTACATCCGGCCTACGGAGTTGTTACCGTCGCGCGCGGCGATAAAGAGCTCACCTTTGATTTTCACGGCATCAAGATGCCGTTGAGCCATTTTCACTACGACCGTTTCGATACGCCCGACGACGAGGAGGATGGCAAGTTCTCGCTCAACTTCCGGACGAACCCTATGGGCGAAATCGAAGGTGTGGAGATCTCAATGGATGAAGCTGCGGTGACATTCACACGCCGGGTGCCCGCAGATCTTTCCACGGACACTACGCTGCAAACGTATGCAGGGACGTACATCTCTCCGAGTGGTGGAAAGACGGTGCTCACCTTTCAGCCTGGAAAGGGCCTCGCGATTCGCGGCGGGCCGGACCTACAGCCGTGGCGGCCGCATCAGTTCCGCGTGAAGGAGTTTCCAGACGTCGTGATCTCGTTCCAGGTTGAGGGTGGAAAAGTGCTCGCGATGAAACAACGAGACCCGAGTGGCGAATTCGTGTTCCAGCGTTCTCCTTGATCACTTAGGTTGTATTCGTTCCATGTTGTAAACACGTTCGCGAGCAGGCTTGTTTCCGTCGGCGGGCCACTTTAGTGTGGCCTTCCAGAGGTTGTCAGATACACGTTCCCAGCGGAATGAATTCTTCGCATTTTTAACCGGTTCAAAGTTGATCCCGTTATCGTCGATCGAACTCGCGACGTAATCGCCATTTCCAAATAGGCCGTCCTTGAGTTCGAAACGTGAAGTTTCTGAAATCTTGTCCAGCTTTTCATCGGGAAAACTATCAACGAGAAGAATCGACTCGTTCTCAAAGCGATAACGTTCAAAGAATGGCTTCTGGTCCACACCCGAGCCACGCCACGTGCCTTCGATCCACTTCAACTTCGCGATCTCAGCCGTCGAAAACTTCTTTGCCTCGGCTCGGTTAGTCTGAGCATCCGGTGAACGCTGGCAAGCAGCAAACAGCAACACAAGCAAGGCCGCGTGAGTAATTACTCGATATGTCATTAACCATCTCCCGGTGTCTTTAGATACGGTATCATTAAGCCTGAACGCAAAGAGGTCTGCAACATGGATTACGACCTGACTGATATACCCGTTGGCTACGACCGTGGCCGCGACCATGGACCGGAGCTGCTGCAACTCTGGATGAACTTCATCGCTTCAATCGTCGGAAATCAACGCCTGAACACGATCCTCGATCTTGGCTGCGGCACCGGACGCTTCTCCGAAGCCCTCGCGGCTCACTTCGACTCGGAAGTTATCGGTGTCGATCCATCGCAGAAGATGTTGGAACAGGCGCAGCGTAAACTGCGGGACAGCCGCGTTCGATACGAGCGGGGTTGCGGCGAAGCAATACCTCTCGCTAACGACTCTGTCGATCTGGTTTTCATGTCAATGTCATTTCACCACTTTACAGATTCGAAGCTCGCAGCGCGCGAATGCCGCCGCGTGCTTCGAGACGATGCGCCGGTGATCGTGCGCACCGGCCTTCGCGAGCGGATTCGGTCGTATCCTTACGTTGAGTTCTTCCCTGAAACTGTTCCTATTATGGAAAATATCATTCCCACCGCGACCTTTCTGCGCGACGTTTTCGAGTCGGCAGGCTTTCGCACCGTGAGCTCCGACCTGGTCGTCCAAGAGATCGCGGCGGATTACGCAACTTACGTTGATAAGATATCAGCGGGCGCTGACTCGGTCCTCGCTCGATTGTCTCCAATTGAGTTTCAAACCGGCATCGAGGCCATGCGCGCACACGCCGCGCGCGTTGCTGACAAACCAGTCACCGAAGCGATTGACGTCTTTGTCTTCCGCTAGTCACAGAATGTTTATTCGCCCAGCGCGGTTCGGGCAACTGCTACCGTCGCCAACGCTCTTGGCGCCTCGCCGCGAAAGGTCTTGCTGACGTCGAGTGCCTGATAAAAATTCTGTTCCGCGAGCTGACGAAGGGATTCGGTCAAATCTGTTGCTGAAGCCAGTTCGACGCTCAGCCTGACGCTGAACTTTCCCTCGAGCGTCACACTCGACTGACCGCGCTCGCCTGTGAAATCAGGAACACCGTTCGCCGCCTTGATCATTTCACTCACCAACTCCCACGCACGAGTTCTGTCCAACATCAAAAACTGACGCAACACCGCAACGAGAGAATAAGCTCGATCCGCCGTGCCAGGATCGAGACGCCGCGTTTCCGTAAGCGCCTCGTCCAACAGTTCGGTGGCGCGAACGGCGTCTTCCTTCAACTTGAGTTTTGCGACTTGAGTTAAGAAATACGCCCGTAATACACGCGGCAACTCTGCCTTTCGTATCAACAGGAGCGCCTCGTCGGACTGCTTTTGCTTAACCACAGCACGAATCAGCATGTAGTCGACAAACGTTCTCACACCTTTGCGCGTTTCGGCGTCTTCAATTTTTTCCGCGAGGTCGCGCGCACGGGCGTCAGCTTGCTCGGCGGAACGCATGGCCGCAAAAGCGTACGCTCGGTCTCGTTCGTCACTATTCTTCGCACGATCCAAACGCTCCGTCAGTTCCGCATCTTTCGATTCTTCGGCGTCGGGCGCCATCCCGCGTCTCAACGCGACCTCTCCAGTATTAGCAGTTGCGGTCGCCGCCTCGGGACCCAAAGACGCGAGCTGGGTGTTCAATGGACCAACGAAATTGGGCGCGAACTGCTGAAACAGCGGCAACAAACGCGTCAATATAAAGTGTGTGCCAGCCCTGCCTGCAGATGACTGATCAATCTGGCTCAACGGGCGCATCAGAATTGCGGCGGCGGTTTCGAAGAAAGCTCTGCGGAGCTGCGGATGGAGCTGGGGTACGTCTCGCCGATCGTAACCTGTGCTGGACGGAATTCCACTGCGTGACACGAGCAGGTAAATCCACGGCGTGAACGCATACGACGTCAACAGCGAAACCGTATTTGCATCCGACTCGGGATCTGCGGCAGCTATTGTCAGCAGCGAGGCAAAGCGGCGGTCAGCAGTTACAGCGTCCTTCTCACGCAGCGAGACGAGGAATTCAATGGCTCGCTGATTGGGGCGCGTGAGAGCCGGTTCCGCGAACTCTAAAGCGCGGCCGGCGTCGTTTGTTTCCAGTAACTCACTCGCGAGTCGAAGTCTTTCGGTACTTTCAGTCGACGACAATTCACGCGCGACGGCATCTCCGGGCGTGAGTCTCGCGAGAAACTCCTCACCCAGTGCATGGTCCCGACGCGAGGCAAGACTGAGAATCTCTCGACGAAGATTTCCTCTCGGCTGACTCCGGCCACCATTATTCGGGCGACGGCCTGGCAAGTTTGAATTCGTGCCCGCCTGATCGAGGGCTTCCGCTATCTCCCACGCTCTGCGAAACAGTGTTCGAGCCGCGTCTTTGTCATGACTCCATATCACGTCGGCAATTTGTGCCTGAACGCGTGCACGCAAAGGCTCATCGCTGTAACTGCGCGCTTCAACTGCCAGCGACTGGAGCAGTGACAAGGCGGTTGCGCGACGTTGCTGAAGCTCCGCAGCGCTTTCGTTTTTCTTCGTCTTTTGGTTGCCGGAACGTATCGTCTGTGCAGTTACAGAGGTAATTAGAAGGAGCACGAGTATCGCAAGTCGCATAGTATCCGCCGAATAAACTTAGACAGGACTTGTCATAGCCTTTACGAATCTCACTTCAGCAAGACCGTTTAATCGATAACCCAACTTTTCATTTACTCGCTGCATCGCGGGATTTGCCG
>DATEWS010000445.1:0-2114 GCA_035257785.1 Pyrinomonadaceae bacterium | reverse complement strand
CAGGAAGCTGTAAGTGAGGCGAGGCATTCCTGGCATACTCTTCAAACCCTCAAAATACATAAACGGATCTATGCCGAGGTAAATTTCTGCCTCGACCCAGGATCCTTTCGCTGCACCTTGCGGCAGCGGGTAGGTTTGGTTATATGCAAGAAAACCCATGTCCAGCACCCAAACACGTTCGTTTAGATAGACGACTTGCGCACAAACCTGATATCTGCTCGCCTTCAGATGTGTGGCTAAGGGAGATCGACTTTCAGAAAGTTTGAGCGAGTGAGGGTAGAACTCAAGCGCAAACTGCGCCTTCTGGCCCACCGAAAAATCCGGGTAGTTTCCGTCCTGAATGATCCAGGAATCGAGACCGATATTCAGTTCCATCGCTCCAGTGTAACTTGTCAGTTAATTCGTGAAAACGTGCGGCTTGTCGTGAGGGTTCGGAGTCTTCTATTATCCGGTCGCAGATGAT
This sequence comes from Pyrinomonadaceae bacterium, assembly GCA_035257785.1. Taxonomy (GTDB): domain Bacteria; phylum Acidobacteriota; class Blastocatellia; order Pyrinomonadales; family Pyrinomonadaceae; genus PSRF01. The sequence goes on along the minus strand of DATEWS010000445.1, from coordinate 1,651 downwards.
TTCACTTGTGAAGCGCAAGCTCGATGATGAGATTGACGACTTGTTCAGACTGCCGGTGGCGGAGTTCACCAGCGCGCGCAACGCACTGGCTGCTCGTTTAAAAAAGGAAGGGCGTGCGAACGACGCAGAGCGCGTGAAGTTACTTGCCAAACCTTCGGTCTCGGCGTGGGCAGTGAATCAACTTTACTGGGATCATCGCGACGCATTCGACCAGTTAATCGCAACTGGTAAACGCTTTCGTCACGGACCATTGTCGCGTCGCGCCGGAAAGACCGCGGACATGCGTGAGTCGCTCGATGCGCGACGCGATGCGCTCGTGAAGTTGTCAGAGCTTGCGACGGCGTTGTTGCGCGATGCAGGCCACAATCCCTCGCAGGATACGATTCGTCGTGTCACGGCCACGCTCGAAGCGCTCTCAGCGTACGCATTGCTTCCCGATGGTCCAACTCCCGGACGCTTAACTAACGACGTCGATCCTCCGAGTTTTGAGTCACTCGCATCGTTGCTGTCGAGTGGCAAATCGATCGAACCAGTGCCGGCCAAGGTGCCGTCGAACGCGCGCCAAAAGGCGGCGATAATCGCCGACGTACGCAAGCTTCAGCAGGCAAAGATCGCGGCCGCGAAAGCTTCATTGCAGGAGGCGAAGAGATCGTTGACCAAAACGCGCGCAAAGGCGCAGACTCTAGAGGCCACACAGAAAAAAGCCAACGCAGAAGCGAAGGAAGCCGAGAAGCAAAGACGCGACGCGGAGCAGCGACTCGAAAAAGCAACTGCGGCGTCGAAAGATGCCACGCGACGCGCGCAAAGCGTCGCTGCCGAAGCAGAAGAAGCTGCGCAGGCGTTAGAAAACGCAAAACGCACGCTCGACGAAGCCACCAAAGAGTTAGAATCATTGCTCCGAGAGTAAACCAGAAGGGAGAACGACGATGGAAGAACTGATCAAACGCATCACCGAGAAGACTGGAATTTCAGAAGACCAGGCGCGCACTGCCGTCACCACAGTGTCGGGCTTTCTTAAAGAGAAACTGCCTGCTCCGCTCGCAGGCCAGGTTGACAACGTACTGAGTGGCGCCGGGGGGATGAGCGACAAAATCGGAGACGTTGCTTCGAAGGTCGGCGGGATGTTCGGCGGCTCCTAGTTCGCGTTCATCAGTGGCGCTTCTTGTAAACGAGCGAGTAGCGCCACAACAAACACCTACTCACACTCGCCCCGGGCAAGACTTCGTCTGCGAGCGCAGACACCTGACGGACCGTTAAGTAAGAATCGTGTTTTCCGTGTTGCTCCCACGCCTTGCGCACCGCAGCGGGTGGTTGCAGCCGACCGTTGTGAATTAGTCGCAGCCCCCCACTCACACCGTAGGCGACAACATCACACATCCGTTCAAGCAAACTGTCTGACTGGACCAGATCCAAAACCACTAAAACACCATTCGGTTTGAGCGAGCGTCTGATTTTAACTAACAACTCGCGCTGATCGAGGTGATGTAGCGTGGCAATTGAACAGATGAAGTCAAAGTGTGCTTGAGGGAAGTCCCATTGCATCGCGTCGGCAAGTTGAAATTCGAGATTATCGAATTGGGCCGACCGCGAACGAGCGACACGGATCATTTCCGAAGACAAATCGAGCGCGACCACGCGTGTGCAGTGCTTC
>DATEWS010000444.1:0-6673 GCA_035257785.1 Pyrinomonadaceae bacterium | reverse complement strand
ATAGTTTCATGATTTCGGTCCTTTCTTAAGTAAGAAGAGTGTCCACAGATTACGCAGATTACACAGACGTCTGTGCAATCTGTGGATAGAGTTTCTACATCATCTCGCCAGTTACGGGTGTGACAGTGATGCGCAGAACGTCAGTGGTGTTCGGATAAGTAAAGCCATCCTTGACTGGTCCAACTTTCTTCCGCTCAGTCGTTCCAGTGTTCGGATTCTTCTGTCGTGGCGCCTGGTTTGGGCCAACGCCAGGCTCTTCATTGACTTCAGTGCCGGCATCCCACAAACCAAACTGCGACGTGACGTCGCCGCTCAACGGCTTCCCGGCCTTGTCAAACAGATCAAGACCAGTCTCGTTACCGAAGAACAGATCGTTTGACTGCCCGAACATGAACGTCATGAACAGGTGAGCGCCGGCCGACGCCGTTATCTCGAACTCAAACGCCGCACCTGGCGTGACTGGCCCAGGCTTCGATGCACCGGCGGGAGTGTTGAAAGTACCATTCGTAACCACGCCCGCGTGATTACTCGCGACTGTGACGAGCATCTCCGGGTTCCCATCTTCCGCCTGGGCTTCAAGACCTTTGTGTCCCGCGTACGCTCCAACTGTGAACAGCGGGTTACCTGAACCGCGATGAATGCTGTACGCGCCGGGCGAGATTGCAAACGGCCACTTCATCCCGTTCGAAGCTGTAAATCCATCGGCGTTGGAAATGTTTTCGATGCGCACCTTGAATTTCGTTGCGCCTTTGCGCATTGAGTTCGTTTGTCCGAAGGCGGTGATTGACAAAGCAGCAACTGCAATCACGGCGGCTAAGATCTTTCGTGTTTTCATGATTAAGATTTCTCCTTTATTAAGTGGTTTCGAAGTTGCACCGGAAGATGCAACGTTGATTGTTGTGGTGATGAAACTTTGCGCAGAGCGCTTGATTCCTGCCGCGCGTAAAGACTTCTGCCGCCAAAAGCATCCCGATCGGCGGCGCGATGAAATAGATCCACAGCGACATCCAAATGCTGGCGCCAAACGCCGAGCCAAACGTGCGCGCGGGGTTCATGCTCATGCCAGAGATTGGTGATTCAAAAGTGATGTAAGTCGCGACGAGTGCACCGGCGAATACTCCGGTCCAGCGCGCGAGTTTCTTCGTGTTCGAGACGCGCAAAACAACGGACATCAGCACGAACGAAATCACTAATTCCGCTGCAAAAGCCGCGACTGGTCCAGATGGTCCAGGTTGAGTTGCTGCATAGTTGACGTGACTGTCAGCGACGGTTGGTCCAAGTAACAACGTGGCTGCGATAACCCCGGTGATTCCACCAATAAACTGCGCCGCGACGTAGAAACACGCGTCCCACGGATTAATCTTTCCGAGACGCAGGAACGTGAGCGTGACTGATGGATTGAAGTGCGCTCCCGATCGTTTTCCTAACGGCGAAAATATGATTGCGATCGCTGTCGAGCCCATCGCGATTCCCATCGCGAGTCGCCGCAGTATTTCGTCAGGGAAACTGCGCGAGAGCGGAGATGCCGGGTGATAAAGTAATACTGTGAAAGCGCAGGCCGAGAGCATGAATAAGGCGAGCTCGGCTGCTTCCATTAAGTACTCCGGCCAATGTTGCTTGATAACTAACATGCAACGTAGTCGGAGTGTGAAGGCCGTTCCTTACACTTCCGATCGCATGCGCAATACGGTCCTGAGAAATTTGATTTGCTTGAGGTAGCGCGCGCACAACGCGCAGACAAGAAGGTGTAAACGAATTTCGACTCTTTCGCTCAGCGCCAGGCGCTGGTCCAATGATTTGGAGAGCAAGGGTACGACTTCGCGGCAGGGTTTTAATTTGCGGGCCAACCAGTGTCGAAGCGAACGTCTGATGTTGAAGGCAAAGCTCATTTGTCATCGAATGACCAGTACGGAATTTAATCCGCCAAAGCCATCTACCACTTTCATTCCATTGCTCGGATCTTCGATCCAGCGCTTGTTGTCGACGACGAACTTGTACTGATAACTACCTGGTCCAGGTGTCGCAACCTTACAATGCCACAGACCACTCGTGTCTTTCATCAGTGGATTCGAAACGAAACTCCAATTGTTGAACTCGCCTGCGAGTGAAACCTGGCGGGCTTCGTCGTCGTGATACACAAACACGAGATCTCCGTTTTGCACTCGCGGCGGACTGCACCCGACCGTGTTCAGCGCATGCTGTTCCCTCTTCGCGAGCTCAACCGCGCGGCGTGCATTTACGACACCAAAGCCCTGACGAATCGCAGGCGCACCCGCGATCCGATCAGCCGTTGAGATCAGGATGTTTTTGATCGCGCCGGGTGTTAATTGCGGATTCGCCTCGATCATCTGGGCCACTATCGAAGTCACGATAGGCGCTGCAAAAGACGTCCCGTCGACGTGCTGGTAGTCATTAGTGTCCGACAGCGTTGGCGCCACGACCCACTTTGCCGGAGCGACAACTTCGGGTTTTACGGTTCCATCAGCGGTTGGACCAAAGTTTGAGTGGTAAAGCTCCAGAGCGTTGCCATCGAGCTGGTTGTTGTCGTGATAGCCGCCGACTGTGATGACGGATGGCGAATTCGCAGGCGGAATCGAATGCTCACCATCCGAATTGCCCGCCGCAGCAACAACCACGATTCCATTGCGAACGGCCTCTTCCGCAGCTTGGTCGATGATGCTCTTCGTGCACGGAACATCTTCATCACCGCCGAGCGAAATGTTCAAAACACGGATGTTGAATCGCTCCCGATTCGCAACGATCCACTCAATGCCGCGGGCGATGTTCTCCTCTGTGATACGGCCGTTCTCGCTAACCTTTAGAAGTACAACCTGAGCGTCGTGAGCGAGACCTTTGTAAATGCCGTTACCAGTGGCTACAACGGAGGTTTGGGTTCCATGCCATTGCCATGACTGAGTCGGATCGTCCCTACTAAGCGAAGCGCGTTCGCCAGTTAAGTCTTTGTAAAGACGGATGCGCTCCGACAGATCCGGATGCGGGTAAAATCCTGAATCGAGAAACGCGATCGTTACGCCTTTACCCGTGAATTGCGGATCCGCGTTCAGTCTTACCGCTGTCGGTATCACTGCATGCATACTCATCTCCAACGGAGTAGTCGGAGAAGGATGCAGAACCTTACAGGATTATCTGTGGAGATCTGTGGCGCGCTTTATTCGTTCGCGAGCTTCGGAAGACAGGGTTGGACCGGAGCTGAGATCGGGCTCATGCGCGTGAGCGACGTCGTGAATCAGGTGCAGGTGTTCGAGATACCACTGGCACCACGCGCAGATCCACAAGTGTAATTTGAGGTTAATTCGTTCGCGCAAACTTAACTTGCGCTCCATTGACTGCGAAATCTTCTCGACTACCTGCTGGCACGGCGGCAACCTCCGCAAAAGAAAATAGCGAATGGAGTGTTTGAGTTTGTCGTAAGCCGTGAAAGCCATGCTTTAGCGTTCCGGTTGCTTGAACCAATTCATTTCCAGGCAATTCCGCAGGTGCAAGCGTGCGCGATGCAGCATAACCCATAAATTGTTTGCCGAGATACCCAGCATCGTGCAGATCTCTCCACTCTTCAGGCCATCAACTTCTCGCAATGTGAACACGCTCGCCGTGCGTTGCGGCAGCGGTGAAAGACAATCATTGAAAACTCTCCAGAAATCACTGCGCTCGATCAGTTCGGAGGGTGTGGCTTGCCAGTCAGTCGGCGCATGGTTCGTATCCCAGTGGCCGGTCCACTGGCCCGAGTCACGGAAGAACTCGTTATGTTCGGACGCTTCATCTTCGCCTTCACCGACGGGAGCTTCGCGTGTCACGCGGCGAAAGTGATCCGTAATTTTGTGCTTCATTATTCCGACGAGCCACGTCCGTTCGGAACCGCGACCCTGAAAGTTTTCGTAAGCCTTGATCGCAGCGAGGAACGTTTCCTGAACGACGTCTTCGGCGGCAGTTTGATCGCGTAGCCGGAACACGGCGTACTTGAAAAGATAGTCGCCATGCTCGTCGAGCCAGGCAGCGCAATCGGGAGATTTAGCGGGGGACTGGTTTTCCATCCACGGATTACACAGATTCTTTTGTATAATCTGTGCAGTTTGAGGATTCTATAAGACGTTGGTCCGGAAATGAAACCATGTCGTGACTGCGGCTACGAACTCACCACGAACGCGCGCGGCTGTCCCGGTTGCGCGCGGAACGTCGAAGCCGAAGAGATGATCGATCGCTTCATCTGGCGCCGGCTCGTGCCCTTGTTGATTATTATGTTAATTGTGGGCGCCGCGATCTTCGTGTGGCGCCGGTAGCCGCCAGCGCACAATCAGCACTACTAGCCACCCGAACAGAAAGTTCGAAGTCGCTGTTTCCACGAGATGGACCATGCGCACCTCGGATGGCATCAGCGGGTTGGGAAGTAATAGTTGCGAGGTCATTACGGCGAACAACAGCGCGACTGCCAGACCGGTTTGCCACCACTCGCCCTTCATCATTTTTATTACCGGCAGTGCTAACCCCGTCCACAGCAAAGCACGCACTGCTTGCAGGAGAAAGAGCATTGGCTCGCTGCGCAGCAGAGTTGTTATGTGAGTGATGAAGCCTGACGGATCGCTCCCACCGTAATACGACCGCACCGCTGGGTTTTTCCAGGCGATAAAGTAACCGAAACTGAAATATAGCAAGAGATAAGCGATGGCAATCAACGATAGTTTGACGATCCACGCACTTATGGGCATTTTCAGAGATAAAGATTCGTTTGCCGAGGATTTGGCCTTACCAAGTATCAAGATGGCTAACGGACTAAAGACTGCCGCCATAATCAGTCCGGCGAGAAACAGACGGGGCAGCATTCCCGGCGGCAGACGTGTGATGAAATATGCGCTCTCGATCTGCGGCATCACAGTACTCACGCCGTAGAACAGAAAGAACACTGTCATGATTAGTTTCCAACTGGTCCAACGTGATCGGAGTATGAGGCAGGACCAAACTGCGGCGTTGATTAGACTGACGAGGAAAAGTGCGAGAAGCGTCGCGCCGGCTTCGGCGGGCGCAAGTTGTTCAGTCGCGGGTGCAAGCAGTGCACCTGAAACGACAACAAAGCAGACGAAGTAAACGATGGTTACTGCGACGATGCGAATGCCAGTTATGATGATCTTCACGCATCATTTTACTGAATTCCGCGTGGATAAGTTTCAGCTCAAAACGGCTCGACGTGCAAACAGTGCGATCGGAACTCCGATCAGCAGCATATGGACCATGATGCTGAGCGCGACCCACAACGCTCCGCCTGAACCACCACCACGCGCCGCTGAGAGCGGCACGACTATGTAGTTCATTACACCGTAAAGCATAAGCCCGTATGCGGCGCCGAACATTAGAGGTCGTTCGACGAGCGCGGGCCACCGGCGCGCAAAGACGTAGTACGTGAGGGACATTGCGGTGGCGATGAAGTAGTGAAGGAAGAGACCCAGTGCCGCGGTCGCCGCACCACCTTTGAATGTGGATGGTCCAAGTACGCCTTTTGCAACGGACTGAAAGATCCGCAGCGGTGGCGTGCCTGCCCTTAGCGCCCAAAACACACACGCGTAGGTAATATCGAGCGTTCCCGCGATCAGTCCGCCGGCGAGCACAGACACGAATGCCGGTGTTCGATGCGGTACCGAAATCTCTTCCATATTGCGCACGGTACACGCAAAATCGGACTGGCGCAATAACCAATTCTGATAATTTTGACCAGTCCAATTGAGCCGCGCTACACTGCGGGTGGAATGGATTTCCAGGTCAATCTTATTGGTCGTAAAAACCTGAGCGGCGAGATCTATCGCCAGATACGAAATGCGATTGGCGATGGCCGATTGCGACCCGGCGATTGCTTGCCTGCGAGTCGCGATCTGGCCCAATCACTGAAGGTCTCGCGCACCACGGTAACTGAGGCCTACGACCGTCTCGCCGGCGAAGGCTTCCTTGTCTCACGTATTGGTGCAGGCACCTACGTTAACAACCAACTCGTTCGCACTGGGCGAGAAGAGAAGAGGCGGTTCACTGGATCGCTTCAACCGCGCGCGGTGTGGGGTTCGATTTCAGTCTCGAGGGCTTTCGATAAACCGGCGCAGTTTGACTTTCGCACTGGTCTGCCGGACGCGTCGCTGTTTCCTCATGAGACGTGGCGGCGACTTGTTGTTCGTGCGCTGCGTTCCGAAGCTGTGGCTGGCGGAGTGTACTCCGAACCGGCCGGATATCGCGGTTTGCGCGAAGCGATTGCGCGGCACATAGGCGTCTCGCGTGGTGTGCAGGTTTCTGCGGACGACATAACGATCACGAGTGGCGCACAGCAGTCGCTCGATCTCGTTGCGCGCGCACTGCTGTCGCCGGGCGATCGAGTCGCAGTTGAAGATCCGGGTTATCACCCGCCGCGATTTCTTTTTCAATCGCTCGGTGCTGATGTCCGCGGCGTGCCTGTTGATACCGAAGGAATCGTGGTGGACCAGTTGCCGCGGAATGCGCGACTGGTTTACGTGACGCCTTCGCACCAGTATCCGTTGGGAGTGACGATGTCGTTGCCACGCAGACTCGCATTGTTGGACTGGGCCGATCGCAACAACGCTGCGATCATTGAAGACGACTACGATAGCGAGTTTCGTTTTGAAGGTCGTCCCGTCGAACCGTTGCACACGATCGATGGTTC